>NZ_BCNY01000001.1 GCF_001602375.1 Methanoculleus horonobensis
GCGGTGCTCGAGCTCTGTTCCTTCGGAACGTCGCCACTCGCACCTTGCGGTGCTCGAGCTCTGTTCCTTCGGAACGTCGCCACTCGCACCTTGCGGTGCTCGAGCTCTGTTCCTTCGGAACGTCGCCACTCGCCCCC
>NZ_BCNY01000002.1 GCF_001602375.1 Methanoculleus horonobensis
AGGAACAGAGCTCGAGCACCGCAAGGTGCGAGTGGCGACGTTCCGAAGGAACAGAGCTCGAGCACCGCAAGGTGCGAGTGGCGACGTTCCGAAGGAACAGAGCTCGAGCACCGCAAGGTGCGAGTGGCGACGTTCCGAAGGAACAGAGCT
>NZ_BCNY01000003.1 GCF_001602375.1 Methanoculleus horonobensis
GATTTCGTCTGAGCTCAGCGGAAGACATCGGACGTTAGTATCCGCGGACTGAACACGTCGTTGCCTTCGTGCTTACATCCCGGACCTATCAATCGGGTCTTTTACCCGTGTCCTCAGCGGAGTCTCTTTTTAGGTCAGGTTTCAAGCTTAGATGCTTTCAGCTTTTATCCCTTATCGCGTAGCTGCTCGGCATTGCCCTGTCGGACAACCGATCGACCAGAGGCGACGACGGAAAGTTCCTCTCGTACTATTTCCATCTTACCTTCAGACTCCTCACACTCCAGATAGATAGTAACCGACCTGTCTCACGACGGTCTAAACCCAGCTCACGATCCCCTTTAATAGGCGAACAACCTCACCCTTGGCCGCTGCTGCACGGCCAGGATGGAAAGAACCGACATCGAGGTAGCAAGCCGCCGGGTCGATATGTGCTCTTGCCGGCGACGACTCTGTTATCCCCGGGGTAGCTTTTCTGTCGTTAATGGCCCTCATCAACAAGGCTCATTAGTTCGTTAGACCCGAGTTTCCTCTCGCGATGACTTGCTATGCGTCATCGCGTCAGGCCAACTTATGCTCTTGACACTCTCCTGTGAGTTTCTGACTCACATGAGTTGACCATAGGGCACCCTTGATATTTTTTCGAGGGTGTGGCGCCCCACCCAAACTGCCTACCTACCGTTGTCCTCTCCGAAGAGAGTAAGTGTTACAGTAAACCTAGGATGGTGTCTCATTGGTGGCTCCCCATCCCCCGGAAGGGATGGTTCGACGCCTCCCATCTACACTGCGCAAGGAATACCGTAACACAGCGACAGGCTGCAGTAAAGCTCCACGGGGTCTTCACTTCCCATCTGGAGTCCCTAGTCTCTGCACTAGGATAAAATGTTCAACGGCCTCGTGTTAGGGACAGTAGGGCTCTCGTTAATCCATTCATGCAAGTCGCCAATTAAGCGACAAGGTACTACGCTACCTTAAGAGGGTCATAGTTACCCCCGCCGTTTACGAGTCCTTCGTCCGGTTGAACCCGGTGTTCAGATACTCGCACTGGGCAGGAATCAGTGACTATACTAATCGTTTCCGAGTTGCAGTCACCTATGTTGTTATTAGACAGTCAGAGCCCCCTGGTCACTGCGACCTGCCTGATCACCAGGCAGGCACCCCTTCTCCCGAAGTTACGGGGCTAATTTGCCGAGTTCCCTTAACACGATTAAACCGACACGCCTTAGCCTTTTCAGCTAGGGGCACCTGTGTCAGATCTCGGTACGGACATACGTCTCCCTTTTCACGGGCTCCAGGAATTTACCGGATTACTCCATCACGCTTTCACTCGCTTCTCACCATGGCGGTACTCCACGAGTTTGGACGCTTGGACAGGGCGACGACCCTGCCCGGTATATCCCGAAGCGTCAGGGCAGTAAACTGCTACAGACGCATGGTACAGGAATATTAACCTGTTTCCCTGTTGTCGTGCTCGAATTACGACACGACTTAGGACCGACTAACCCTCGGCTGACGAACATTGCCGAGGAAACCTAGCCCCTCCGGCGGTTAGGATTCTCACCTAACTTTGCTTCTACTAATGCCAGAATTCTCATTGCTACCCGGTCCACAGGAGCTCACGCCCCTGCTTCTGCCCAGGCAGCACGCCTCTCTACGCCATCACACAAAGTGTGGTCCGTGGTATCTGTAGTAGGCTTTAGCCCCGTCCATTTTCAGTGCCCCAAACCTCGACTGGTAAGCTGTTACGCACTTTTTAAAGGATAGCTGCTTCTGAGCTCACCTTCCAGTTGTCTTTGGCCTGGGACGCCTTTCAGTGTTGACACTTAGCCTACATTGAGGGACATTAACCACGGTCTGGGTTGTCTCCCTTACGCATTACAAGCTTACCCCGTAATGCGGACTGCCAGCCTTCTTCGACGACGGGGAATTTGGAGTTTGACAGGAGGGTGAGGGATTTCTCCCCCAGCTCCCCCAATCAGTGCTCTACCTCACCGTCTATCTCCAGCCAGGTCATGCTACGGCATGTTTCGAGAGGAACCAGCGGATGCCCAGCTCGATTAATCTTTCACTCCTATACGCAGGTCACACGAATGATTTGCATATCAAAACCGCTTGCGGTCCTCCACGCGCCTTTCGGCACGCTTCAACCTGCCCACGCATAGATCGCTGGGCTTCGGGTCTTATCCTGCAGACTCCACGCACTTTTAATACGTCGTCCCATGCCCGAAGGCTACGGACCTGTTGGTTTCCCTTCGGCTCCCCTTTTGGGTTAACCTTCGCCTGCAGAATAAACTCTCTGGCCCGTTCTTCAAAACGTACGTTACGACACCGGCAACCACGCCCGTACTACCGCCTCGCGACGGGTTCCTTCACGTGGAAGATCCTTTCGCGCCGTAACTCACGATCACCTATCAGTTTCAGGCACTTTTAACCACCTTTCCAGGGTTACTTTTCAGCCTTCGCTCACGCTACTAATGCGCTATCGGTTTCGAGTAGTATTTAGTTTTGGAGGTTGATGACCCCCAGATTCCCGCGAGAATTCCGACCCGCGGTACTCAAGACACTACCAGGACATCTTGGCGTATGCGTACGGGGCTATCACCCTCTTTGGCACCTCATTCCAGAGGATTTCCACTTGGCCGCAATGTCCGGACGGTAGGCTTACTACACCACATCTCCCCGTGAGGGGATTCAGTTTGAACTCTGTCGTGTTCGATCGCCTCTACTAACGACATCTCGGTTGATTTCTTTTCCTCCCCCTACTAAGATGTTTCAATTCGGGGGGTTCCCGATCCTTACGGATCAACACCGAAGTGTTAGGAAGTCCCATTCGGGGATCTCCGGATCGTAGACTCCATGCGTCTTCCCGGAGCTTATCGCAGCTTGGCACGCCCTTCTTCGGCACTCGAACCGAGCCATCCACTGACAGGCATCTTGTCGTTCCGCTGAACTCATTTGACGTCCAGAGTACGCACCTATACACAGCCTCGTCAGGTCAAAGACCTTCAGCCCTTCCCCGGTGACTCGCATCTCCGGGTGCATTGTAGGCAGGACTGATACCGTCCTGCCGAGTGGACTCAGGGGGATTTGAACCCCCGGCCTCCGCCTCGCAAAGGCGGCGCTCTTCCAACTGAGCTATGAGCCCGGTTTCATGAATCCGTTGACATCGGCAATTTTACAGTTTGTTCAGCAACCGCTGATGGCCCAAGTGTATTTCTTTAGGAGGTGATCCAGCCGCAGATTCCCCTACGGCTACCTTGTTACGACTTAACCCCCCTTGCGGAACCTAGATTCGACTGCGGCAACGACCGCAGCCTCATCCAAACCCCACTCGGGTGGTTTGACGGGCGGTGTGTGCAAGGAGCAGGGACACATTCACCGCGTTATGTTGAAACGCGATTACTACAGATTCCAGCTTCATGTGGGCGAGTTACAGCCCACAATCCGAACTACGGACAGGTTTAGGAGATTGCCTTCACCTTTCGGTGTCGATACCCATTGTCCTGCCCATTGTAGCCCGCGTGTAGCCCGGATAATTCGGGGCATGCTGACCTACCGTTGCCCATTCCTTCCTCCTCTTTAGCAGAGGCGGTCCCAACAGTGTCCCCATCGGCCCGGGGGCCATGCTGGCAACTGTTGGCGTGGGTCTCGCTCGTTGCCTGACTTAACAGGATGCTTCACAGTACGAACTGACGACGGCCATGCACCTCCTCTCAGCTAGTCATGCAGAGTCTTCAGCCCGGCAATCATTCCGCTGTCTTATCCGGTGAGATTTCCGGCGTTGAGTCCAATTAAACCGCAGGCTCCACCTGTTGTGGTGCTCCCCCGCCAATTCCTTTAAGTTTCAGCCTTGCGACCGTACTTCCCAGGCGGTACGTTTCACGGTTTCCCTTCGGCACCTCGACGACTCGTGGTCGTCGATACACCTAACGCACATCGTTTACGGCTGGGACTACCCGGGTATCTAATCCGGTTTGCTCCCCCAGCTTTCGTCCCTCACTGTCGAAGCCGTTCTGGTGAGGCGCCTTCGCCACAGGTGGTCCCTCGAGGATTACAGGATTTCACTCCTACCCCCGAAGTACCCCTCACCTCTCCCGGTTCCAAGATCGCCAGTATCTCTTAGACGCCCGACGGTTGAGCCGCCGGATTTCCCAAGAGACTTAACAACCCAGCTACGAACGCTTTAAGCCCAATAAAAGTGGCCACCACTCGAGCCGCCGGTATTACCGCGGCGGCTGGCACCGGTCTTGCCCGGCCCTTTCTTCAGGTGTGTTTTAGACACCTGGACAGCCTGCATATACAGGCACTCGAGGTTCCCTTATCACGGTTGCCCGCATTGTAAAGTTTTCGCGCCTGCTGCGCCCCGTAGGGCCTGGATTCGTGTCTCAGAATCCAACTCCGGGCTCTTGCTCCCACAACCCGTACCGATTATCGGCTTGTTGGGCCATTACCCCAACAACAACCTAATCGGCCGCAGATCCATCCTGAGGCGCCGGAACTTTGAGTTACCGAGCATTCCAGCATCGGTAACCTATAGGGTATTATCCCCAGTTTCCCGGGGGTATCCCCTTCCTCAGGTCAGGTTATCCACGTGTTACTGAGCAGTACGCCGAGGGCCGAACCCTCTCGACTCGCATGGCTTAATCGAACCCCGATAGCAGTGACCTCTGGCAGGATCAACCAGAATTT
>NZ_BCNY01000004.1 GCF_001602375.1 Methanoculleus horonobensis
AGAGACTCCGCTGAGGACACGGGTAAAAGACCCGATTGATAGGTCCGGGATGTAAGCACGAAGGCAACGACGTGTTCAGTCCGCGGATACTAACGTCCGATGTCTTCCGCTGAGCTCAGACGAAATCCGGAGTACGCACCGATGACGCCTTACGGCCGAATCTAGCAAGGGTGTAACCCTTAAATAGATTGGGCGACAATAGAGTGAGGTAACACAGCTTGCCAAGGTGGCGGAGCGGCCACGCGGTTGACTGCAGATCAACTACACCCCGGTTCAAGTCCGGGCCTTGGCTTCCATTCGGGCGCGAAGCGGCCGATTGGGGAGAAAACCCCGCAGGGGTTTTCGACTCGATCGAACCTTCATACCTGGATGTTACTGGTAATAGCGGCCATAGCAGAGGGGAAACACCTGGACCCATTCCGAACCCAGAAGTTAAGCCCTCTCACGTGATGTGTGGTACTGAGGTGCGCGAGCCCTCGGGAAGCGCAACTCGCTGCTATTACCTCCCTTTACTTTGAAAACTGTTCTTAGAGTTTCTGCTCTGTTCTGGAGTTTTACTGTGCGAACGCCAGTGATCGATCGTTCTTCTTCTGCGTAGCGCGCGTTTACATCGATACTATCGACAAAACTGAAAGTCGAGGGGGAGAAGAGGGGAGCGATCTCTCGCCCCGTTGAAGCTCGCTTGCAGCGCCTCCCGGGACATCCGGCACGACGCCCGGTCGGGCTCTTCCCCATTCCCGACGTTTGCGGTGTTCCGCGGTTTGATTGATGGAATTGAGGTTCTAAAGATTGGATCTCAGTGATGCGCCGCCACTGCGGTGGCACCAATCTATCTGTGGTCTGCGCGGGTTATTTAACTTTTGTTTCATGTCGAGCAATTTACATTTACTCATGCTGCCGGCGGCGCCTCCGAATACCGCCTCTCCGGGACGATTACGCCGTAAGGCTGACGTCTCTCCTGTACCCGGGAGAGGATCTCTGACAATACCTCCTCGTCGGTCGGGAGACCCAGGTCGAGGATCTTCTTCATCCGGATCGGTACTGAGTCCATCCGGTAGCCCGTTCCCTCGCAGTCGATGCCTGTGCATGCAACCGGGATATGGAGATCCGCAACGGAGGTGCTGAGCGAGACGAACGGATCGATGACGATCGTGGGGATCGTCGCGAGGTGTTCGTTGCACCGTCTCGGCAGATGCGCTCCGGGGTCGGCGCCGATGATGAGGCATGCATCGGCCTCGCCCCGGCGGAGCAGGTCGACCGCCGTCGTCTCGCCGGGGTTGTAGTAGGGCGTGCCGCGCGAGAAATCGACGCCGTACGGGTAGCCCGTCAGGAACGAGAACGTCTGGTTGGTGCCGTTGACGTTCCAGTGCCCGCGCATGGGCGTCAGGGTGAACTTCGTATGCCGGTTGAGCTCGTCGACGAGCTGGATGGCGTTCCTGACGTTCTTGTACCTGCCGCGCGACTGCGTCAGGCCTATCCCCGTGAAGAGTGCCCCGAATCGGGCGTTCATGCAGAGGTCGGCAAGCCAGATCAGCCTCTCCCGCGGGACACCTGCAACGGTTGGGGGAAGCGCGTCCGCGTGGCCCCTGAGGATCGCCCGTAGCGCCGAGAATACCGCGTAGTCCCCGCCCGGCCTGATCCGGATGAACTCATCGGCAAGCTTCGCGGTATCGGTCTCCCTGATATCCACGACGACCAGAGTCCGGTCATGGTGCCCGTTATCCCGGTACTTCCCGGTGACGAACGTCGTATACCGGGAGAGGTGGCGGGGGTGCGACTCGATGGGGTTCGAGCCCCAGTAGATCACGACGTCGGCCCGGTTCTTCACCGCACCAAGCGTGCACCCCGGGTGACCCGCCTCCTGGATGCCCATGATCGACGGCCCGTGGCAGATCGACGAACAGTTGTCGATCACGCCCCCGATCGCCTCGGCGATCTGGATGCCGATGCACTGCGCCTCCGCGGACGTCCCGCTCCACCCGAACAGGAGCGGCCGTTCGGCGTCGGCGAGCACCTCTGCGGTATACCGGATAGCCTCCTCTAATCCAATCGTCTCCCAGGTTCCTCCCGTCTTTGAGACAGGGAGCATGAGACGGCTCCTTGAGAGGAACTTCTCCGAGCCGAGCGAGCATGCGTTGTCGACCGACCGGATCGCCCCGCCCTCGACCCGCACGACCAGGTCGTCGCAGAGGCACCCGCAGAGCGGGCAGGCGACGTCGCGGATGGTCACCGCCCCGCTGCCGTCGTCACCGGAGGGTGCCGGCACCGGAGGGCATGCGGCCCCGCCTTCCTCGATGAGGATATCCCAACCGGATCGCGGGGAGAGATCGGTTCGTTTCACCGTCCCTTTCAGCCATTTGTAGTCCGGAGCACCGGTTCCCCGCGTGGTCGCGTGCAGGATTGCATTCGCGTGCGGCCCGCAGGGGATGAACACGGTTCCGGAGACGAGATCGTCGCAGGGAGTGGCGATAAACACCTCCTCTCCCGTCCCGGTCGAGAGGAGAAGGCAGTCTCCTGCCGCGGCCCCGAGTTCCAGGAGATCGAACGGGTTGACGAAGCAGCGTGCCGTCTCAATGGAGTAGGCGGGCATGTCTTTGTAGTAGAGTTTTTTGCCCTGCGCGATCGTCCTCCCGCTCGTGATGAGAATATCCATTGATGGTCAGTCTGACCTCTGCGGCGATAATGGTTGCGGATTTACAATTGAAAAAAGTAAACGAAAATAAATTTACCGGGTGACCCGCACCAGGAAGAGAAGGGGTGCCGGGCACCCCGGTATCGTGAGTGTCACACCGGCACGTACCGCGCCGCCGCCACCTTCTCCTTCTCGAACGTCTCGCTGAGGGCGAAGAGATCGCTCCTCTCGATATGCTCCTCTGCCCGGGCGAAGACCTCGCCCTCTTCCGAGACGAAGTGGGCCTCGACCCGTCCCCGAAGATCGGCGAGCGCCGGCATCCAGGCGTCATCCCGGAGCGGGATCCTCTCAAACCGTGCAAGCGTCTCCCGGACATCGGTGTGCTCGTCGAGCGATCGCCATATCTCCTCCGGAACCCTGTCCCGGAGGTGTGCATACAGGGTAACCTCCTCTGCATGCATGTGCCCCGGCAGTTCCCGGCGAAGCGTGATGCACCGGACGTCCCGGGTCTCGGGGTTGCTCTCGAGTTCGTCGAAGAGTGCCCTGATGAGATCGTGATCCTCACGGATCAATTCAAGAATCTGCGGCATATACGTCCTCCGTCCGGTGGAGAATAGGGGATGAGGAACTTAACGGTTTCGCCCGGCCGATCCCGGCCAAAAAAGAGAGGTGTCGGCACCCTCGCCCGACGTGCTCAGCGTGCCGCAACGGGGAGCGCGCTCTTCTTTGCCTCCTCGTAGCTGCTCCCAAGACTCGAGAGATCGTCGCTGCTCATCTTCTGCTGCATCTCGGGGAAGATATGCTCCTCCTCCTCGCTGATGTGGTGTTCCACGTTCTCCTTGATCACCGTCACTTTCGCCACCCAGACGTCTTCCTCCGACGTGGATGCGCTGTCGAGCTGGGATAGGAGCGTCTTGACCGCGTTGTGCTCCTCGATCGATTCGAGGGCTATCTCCTGCATCCCCGAGTCCATGAGTTTCGGGTATACGGCCTGCTCTTCTCCGATCATGTGCGGTATGAGGTTCTCCTTTAATGCGTTGTACTTCTGCTCCCGGCTGCTCGTGCCCTTGCTCGAGAGTTCCGAGAGTTGCGAGAGCACCATCTCGTGCTCCTGCTTCAGTATGTCGATAACGCTCTGTGCCATCGATTCACTTCCCCCCGCTCTTGCAGGGAAGCCATGAGGGGCGAGGCGAATATATATACATTATGCGGTGCCCCGTCGCGCGCCCTCTCCTTGCTCCCCGGCGGCGATGCGCCCGGCTGTATGGCGTTTCATGCCGGTGCCCGACAGTCGTTGCCGGATATCCATAAATGCTGCAGGCACATAGGATTGTACATGCCAAACGAGGATCGGGGCACCCCTACTCCCGGGACGAAGCTCCGGCGCGAGCTCGGCCTTCCCGCGGTCACCCTCTCGGGCATCGGGATCATCCTCGGGGCCGGGATCTATGCCCTGCTCGGGGAAGCGGCCGGCATGGCCGGAAACGCCGTCTGGCTGACCTTTGCCGTCGCCGCCGCCATCGCCGCCTTCAGCGCGCTCGGCTACGCCGAACTCTCGTCGATGTTCCCTCGTGCCAGCGCCGAGTTCGAGTATGTCAGAAACGCCTTCGGGAGGGGGCTCGCGTTCGTCGTCGGGTGGCTGATCATCTTCTCCGGCATCCTCGGGGCCGCAACCGTCTCGCTCGGGTTTGCCGGCTACTTCTCGGATCTCGTCGGCTTCCCGCCCCTCCCCTCCGCCATCCTGCTCCTCCTCGTCCTTGCCGGGATCCTCTTCTACGGCATCAAGGAGACCGCCCGGGCCGCCATCGCGATGACCCTCGTCGAGGTCGGAGGAATCGTCATGGTCATCCTGATCGGCCTCCCGCACCTCGGACGGGTAGACTACTTCGAGATGCCCCTCGGGGTTCCGGGTCTCCTGCAGGCCTCCGCGCTCGTCTTCTTTGCCTACATGGGATTTGAGGAGATGGTGAAACTCTCGGAGGAGACCAGAGACCCGGAGCGAACCATCCCCATCGCCCTGATGATTGCGCTCGCCGTCTCCGTCCTCCTCTACATCCTGGTCTCCCTCGCCGCCGTATCAGTCGTCGGGTGGGAGCAGCTCGCCGCATCGAGGGCGCCCTTCGCCGAAGTCGCGTCCGTCGCTCTCGGCCCTGCGGCGTTCACCGTCATCTCCGTCATCGCCCTCTTCGCCACGGCGAACACCGCTCTCCTGATGATGATGGCGTCGTCCCGGATCACCTATGGGATGGCCTCCTCCTTCTCGCTCCCGTCCATCCTCGCCCGGGTGCATCCCCGGACACGGACGCCGTGGACTGCCATCGTCGCCGTCCTGCTCGCCTCCATCGCGTTCCTCTTTGCCGGCGAGATCGACTTCGTCGCGAACGTCACGAACTTCACGCTCTTCGTGACGTTCGTCGTCATCAATGCAGCCGTGATCCTGCTCCGCTATCGTGCGCCGGAAGTTGCCCGGCCGTTCCGGATACCGGGCAGCATCGGCAGGTTCCCGGTCATCCCGGCCGTCGGTATCGTCTCGACCCTCCTTCTCCTCGCCCAGCTGGAACTCCTGGTGCTGCTCATCGGCGGGATGGTGGTCGTCATCGGTGCGGCGATTGCCCTTGTCGGAACGCGGCGGCCGCCTTCCGCCTAGTCCTGCTCCTCTTTTGCCCGGTAGCGCTCGATGGGCCCGATGGCTTCCAGCCTCCCGTCCGAGAGGACGGACATGGCGCCGTGGCCGCACGCGACCAGGCACCGCCGGCCGGTCGCTCTGAGTTCTTCGTCCAGGTCATGGATCAGTTCGAGCAGTGCCTTCCTCTCTCTCTTGGCGCAGTCGCTGTCGACGTTGACCGAGGTCACCAGGAAGTCGGCGAGCGAGTTGTAGCGTCTCCGCGCCTCGTCGAGGCTGCCGAAGTTGATCAGTGTGTCGGCGGTGAAGATGATCCCGTGCGTGGGGCAGAAGAAGTAGACCTGGCCGTGCATATGTCCGCCGAGAGACTCGAGAACCTCGAACTCGAGGCCGTTGACCGTAAAACGTGCGAGGACGGGGAAGATCGAGCGCATGCCGAGCCTCTCCGCCGGAAAGACCTCGGGGTCGCCTGGGGGGGTGAAGTGCGAGAAGAGGTTGATGACGGTCGTGTAGACCTCTTCGAGGATCGAGGACTCGCTGCGCGACCCGTATGCCCGGTTCGCCCGGCGGATGATCTCGAGCGACCCGGTGTGCGTATACGCCTTCGCCTCGAAGAGTCCCCCCGCCCCGCAGTGGTCGGCATCGGCATGGGTGATGTAGATCCTCCGGATCTTCCCGAGATCATCGAGACCGTAGTGCCGGAACATCCGGACGGCATCCTCGTGATAGATCCCGTATCCGGTGTCGATCATCACCGTCTCGTCCGGGGCGCGGAGCAGGAAGATGTTCCCGCCGCCCGGCATCTGGAAGCAGAAGACCTCGACGTCGTCGGCGAGGCTGATGCGCTGGACGTCCGCGTAGAACCCGTCGCCGGTGGTGTCCCGGAGCGTCCGGCCGGTGAGCAGGATGGACTCGAAGACCTCTCTTGGGTCCTGGCCGAGGCTGTTCAATTCCTGGACGATGTGGTTGACGTCCTGCAGGAGCGAGAGCAGGAACTCGTCCTCCGCCGTCCCGATCAGCCCCCGCACCGCCTGGGCGAATCGGACGTAGAAGACGGTGTCGTCGAGTCTCTCACCGGTGGTGTCGTACTCCAGGATCTCGAGACGGTAGCGGGACTTCAGCCGGTCGAGCAGGTTCTCGACGATCGCGGTCTCTTCGACGTTCAGGCTGATCGTGACTCTCCCGGGGTCCGGCCTCCGGTCGTCGAAGTCGATGTAGGCGATGTTCGCCCCCGCCCCGGTGACGTAGGTGAGGAGTTCGAAGAGGGATCCGGGTTCGTGAGGGAGGTATACGGAGAATTTGAGAAACCCGAGCGTCGGGAGCGACTCCTGGAGGTAGCCGATCGCGTGGAGGTCTCTCTTCATCCGGGTGTAACTCTCCGGCTCTGCGGTCACCTCAAAGAATACCGTGGCGGGATCGATCCGGCGGTCGTACTGGATGCGGATGATGTTGCCCGAGTAAGACTTGACGATCTCGGCCGCGCGATGCAGCGCGCCCGGTTTGTCGGGCATTCTGGCTACAAAAGAGTATTTATTCACCCGGTTCACCTTGTGGTTTATATAGGTGAGCGGCCGTCCTATAAGCACTTTTTTGTGCGTTCCGGCAGCCGGAACAAGAAAAGGGAGGTTTTTCTGCCTTCACACCATCCTGTCGCGGCCGGTCACGCCGCCATGAGTTTCTGATGCACCGCCTGTGCCCAGGCGCGGACGGCTTCCCAGTCGCGGAAGTCTCCGGTCTTTGCCCGGATCATCTTGACGATGGTGCGGTCGGTGAAGGAGAGGCCGCTGCTCTCCAGTCTGCCCGGGAAGACACCGACCTCCACCGGGTTGACGAGCAGCCTGACCGAGTCCATCGATGCTTCCGCTTTCCTGAGGATCTCGGGCCCCCCGTCTGCGACCGTGAGGCCCACGGCGAAGTAGGCGACCGGGATGGTGCGCAGGCGCTGCTGGTTCTTCTCGATGAAGACCTGCGGTTCCGGAAGCCACTTCCCCATGTATATCGGGCTTCCGATGACGGCGGCCCGGTACGGGGAGATGTCCTGAACCTCTCCCACCGGCCTGACATCGACATCAACGCCTGCTTTACGGAGTTCGTTGCCGATCGCCTCTGCCACTTCCGCGGTCGAGCCGTAGCGGGTGGCGTAGGCAACAAGAATCCTCTCTGCCATGAGTAGTTACTTCTTGCTCGACCGGTCTTATTCGTTGCGGGTCGGGTTATCTTCTTATGGATTGGCTCCCCTTTCAGGTTCGATGGCGACAAGAGATGAGGATGCCGAACGATGGTATCACAGAGGTCAGGTTCTCTGCACCACCCGATGCTTCAACGATGCGGTCGTCTGTTACGATAAGGCACTTGAACTCTCTCCCGACGACCCTCTCCTCTGGAAAAGGAAGGGGTTTGCTCTCATCAAGGCCGGCCGCTACGACGAGGCGGTCGCCTGCTTCGATAAGGCGCTCGCCGCAGATCCCGACGATGCGACGGCATGGCAGCGGAAGAGCTACGCTCTCGCGCACCTCGGGAAACACGAAGATGCGGTCGCCTGCTGTGATCGGGCGCTCAGGCTTGACCCGGAGCACATTCTCGCCTGGCAGAGCCGGGGCTGGGTGCTCGGGGTGATGTGCCGTTACGACGAGGCGCTGGAATGTTATGAGGCGGTTCTCTCGATCGACCCGGAACGTGGGTCGGCAGCCTGGCACCGGGAGCGGATGCGGGAGAGGAGAGAACTCGCGGCGCTCGAGGCAGAGATCCGGGAGGCCGAGCGGATCATCGAGGTGCCGGCCTGCATCCGCGACGTCGCCCGGGAGCGGGACTACGCCAACGTCGATCTCGCGCGGATGCTGCTTTGCGAACTCGCCCGCCGGGCAGAGAGGGCGGCGATCCAGCGCCGGTGAACGTGGGCGGTCTTCCCTGGAATCTATCTTTTAAACCGTCTTGAAAAAAAGGGCGTGAAGAAGGGATTCTATCCCTATCCGGTGAACCCGCTTCACCGGTGCGCAAAATACGCGCTTACCCGGCCGCCGTCCGCCGAATCGATCCGGGCAAACCCGATCCGCTCGAACTGGACGACGCGGTCGGTCTCTCCCGCGACCAGCGGCTCGCAGAACCCTTCGAGGCTCCCGTCCTGCCGGAGAAGGGTGCAGGGGAGTTTCGCGTCCGCCGGCAGCCACTGGATGATCGGCGCCTTCTCGTGCCGGGCCTCTTCGAGCGAGTCGCCCGCGTAGGATACCCGCAACGCATCGCCGTCCCACTCGATCTTCACGTTGTAGAGGTCTTTTAACCTGACCATGCTCTTCCCTTCGATATCCGCCCGCGGGAGGAGGATTGCTCCCTCCGCGACGAGGGTGCGAACCCCCCGGGAGGGATCGTTCGGATGGAGAAGAGCATGCGCCTCACGGCGCGGGGCGCCCTCCACCGTGACCTCGACCGGGTCGGGGACGAAGAAGTAGCGGTTCGCCTTCGGGTCGACGAGCTCCTTGTTCCGGGAGTAGAGGTTCTCCCACGAGAACGATATGTCGGTCTCCCCGATCCCGATATCGACCATGGCGTTCCGGACGGCCTCCGGCTCGATGCCGCGACGCGCGATCGCCCGCATCGTCCCGAGGTGGATGTCGTCCCAGCCCGTGTAGAGGCCGCTCTTGATCCCTTCGCGCATCCCCGACGTCGAGAGAACGACGCCCGATATCCCCATACGGCCGTAGTGGCGGTAGACCGGCGGCTTCCAGCCGAAGTAGTCGAAGATGTACCGCTGGCGTCTCGTGTTCGCGATATGGTCCTTGCCGCGGATGACGTGAGTGATCCCGAGCAGGTGGTCGTCCACCGCGACCGAGAAGTTCATCAGCGGAAAGACCGTGGCGTCCACCCGCGGGTGGAGCGGCGCGTTCACGATCCGCATCGCGGAGTAGTCCCGCATCGCCGGGTCGGGGTGGGTGAGATCCGTCTTCACCCGGACGGTCGCGTCGCCCTCGTAGAACTCCTGATCAAGCATCTGCTGCCAGAGTTCCAGGTTCTCCTCCACCGTCCGCTCCCGGCAGGGGCAGGCCTTCCCCTTGAGTTTGAGTTCGCGGAAGCGTTCGGAGTCGCAGACGCAGACGTAGGCGCCGCCGAGTTCGATCAGTCTCCTGCACCAATCGTAGTAGATATCGAGGCGGTCGCTCTGGTAGACGATATCGGTGATCCCGAGCCCCAGCCACGCGATATCTTCCCGGACCATCTCGTATGCCTCGGGATCGACCCTCCGCGGGTCGGTATCCTCGATGCGGAGGACGTATCGGCCGCCGTAGCGCTTGACGTAGTAGTCGTTCAAGATGGAGGCGCGGGCATGCCCGAGGTGCAGCGGGCCGCTCGGATTCGGCGCAAACCGCATCACCACGCCGTTCTCCGCCCCCTCGAGAGCAGGGAGTTCCCGGACGTGTTCGTGCGTCTCGGTGAGTTCCGCGAGAAGTTCGGGCGCGAGTGCTTCGAGCCGGCTCTTCCTCTCCGCCGCGCTCATCTGCGCCACCTCTGCGACCGCCTTCCCTGCAAGAGGGCCGAGTTCCCGCGCACGGCTCCGGAACTCGGGGTGCTTGCCGAGCACCGTGCCGATGACCGTCCCGCTCTTCGGGGCGCTGTCGTGCTTCACCGCGTTCTGCAGAGCGTAGATAAAGAGCAGGTGCTCGATATCGCCGTCCATGGTATCAGTTGCCTCGAGCAATGAAGAAATCGGCGATCTCCTCAAGAAGCCGCCTCTCCTCCGTGTCCGGGAGAATCGAGAGCGCCTGTTTCGCGACGGCTGCCCGTTCGACGGCGACCGCCCTGACCTGGTCGATGACCCCGGCCTCCCGGAGCCGGGCGATCAGGTCGTCGATCTCGGCAGTGGAGAGTTCTCTCCGGTACGGAACGAGATCGATCCCCTTCTCCCGCGCCCGGATAGCAATCAGGGTCTGTTTCCCTTCCCGGATATCCGACGCCCGGTCCTTGCCGCTCGCTTCACTGCTCGCAAGGAGATCGATGAGGTCGTCCTGTATCTGGAAGGCGATCCCGCTGTTCACCCCGTACTGATAGAGGGCGTCGGCCTGGACGGGATTTGCTCCGGCAAGGATTCCACCGATGGCGGCGGATGCCCCGTAGAGGACACCGGTCTTCTTGCTGACCATCTCCAGGTACTCCACCTCCTGGACGTCGCTCCTCTTCTCGAAGGCCATGTCCATGCTCTGCCCGTCGCAGATGTCGGTGCACGTCCGGGCAAGCATCTTCACCGCCCGGATCTTGGCGGCGTCCGCGGCTTCCGAGAAGCAGATGAACTCGAACGCCTTTGCATACAGCACGTCCCCGGCAAGAATCGCCGTCGGTTCGTCCCAGACCGTATGCACCGTCGGCACGCCGCGCCGGGCGGCGTCGCCGTCCATGATGTCATCGTGGATGAGGGTGAAGTTGTGGGTCAGTTCGAGCGAAAGGGCCGCCGGGAGCAGGTCGTCGGAGCTCCCCTTCCTCACCGCATCCGCAGCGAGAATGACGACCGCCGGGCGGAGGCGTTTGCCCCCCGCAAGCAGCAGGTGGGCGCTCGCCCGGAAGAGGTCGCCGTGGACATCTCCGAAGTAACGGTGGAGCGCCTTGTCGATCCGCTCAGCATTCTTCTCCAGGTAGTCTTCAAGCGTCGTCATGCATTGTCTCCTACTTTATCAACAGTCTGCTCCCGTTCCGGAGGATATGGAGGTCGTTGCCGAGCGTATACCCGAGCTCCTCCGCGAACCTCGCGTAGCCGCCGGTCATCCCGATGTCGCCGTGAGACGGGACGATATGCTGGGGATTTAAGAGATGCAGGAACTCGTAGTGGTCCTCTTTGTAAGCGTGACCCGAGACGTGCAGTTCATCGAAGATCCGCACGCCCGCCATCTTGGCACGGGCCTCGACCAGGTAACGCTGGCCGTAGTTCATTGGGTTCGGGATCACCTTTGCGGAGAAGAGGATCTTGTCGCCCTTCTCCATCTTGTAGGGGGTGTCCCCCATCACGATCCTTGTCAGGATGGCGCCTGTCTCTCCCTGGTGGCCGGTGACGATCGGGAGGAACTTATCCTTCCCGGTCTTCATGATCCGGCGCAGCGTCCTATCAACGGTCCGGCGGTTGCCGAACATGGAGAGGGACTCGGGGAACGCGACCAGTTTCAACTGTTCGGCCGCCGAGCTGTAGCGCTCCATCGACCGCCCGAGCAGGACCGGTTTTCTGCCGATCTCGTGGGCACATTCGGCGATGGCCTTGACACGGGATATATGCGACGAGAACGTCGAGACGAAGAGAGCGCCTTTGTCGTCCTCGTAACTCGTGATGGTATCCCGTACGAGGTCCCGCGCGATCCTCTCGCTCGGGCACCGGCCGTTATCGGCGATGTTGACGCTCTCCGTGATGAGGGCAATGACACCCTCCTTCCCGATCTGCCGCAGCCTGGCGAAGTCAGGGGGCGCCCCGAGCACCGGCGTCCGGTCGAGTTTGAAGTCGTTTGCATAGACGACCGCGCCTCTTGGCGTGTGCAGGACCGGGAAGACCGTATCGATGATCGAGTGCTGGGCCTGCACGAACTCGAGCGTCAGGTGCGGGGAGATGGTATAGCGCTGCCCGGCTTTCAGGGCGAAGAGCTTGTTGTTCACTCCGAACTTCTGTTCGCCTGCAATTTGCTGTCGGATCAGTTCCGAGGTGTAAGGCGTGCTGATGATCGGGGCGTTGTAGCGGTGCGCCAGTTTCGGTATAGCACCGATATGGTCAAGGTGTCCGTGCGAACAGACGATAGCCTTGACGCTCCCCTCGGTCGCATTCATGATGGTGTCATCAGGAATGGCCTTCATCTCGATCAGGTCCAGGGAATGCATATTCTCGATATCAGCATCCTCGTGGATCATCACCTGGTCGAGCCTAAGACCCATATCAAAGATGACAATCTCTTTTCCGCAGCGGACGGCAGTCATATTTCTGCCGACTTCGTTATATCCGCCCACTGCTATGATCTCAATATCCATGTAGTCTCCTTGTAGAGTTTTTCCGTTGTTAGTCGCTGTTTTCAATCATTTGCCGGGTCAGGCCGGTTATATACGTCCTGGCGTGCCGGAGATCCGCTACAGACCGGGATCCCGTCAGGAACATCGCCACGCGGAGTTCGCGGTGCATCGCTTCGACGGCCAGAGAGAGCGCGTTCTCGCTCTCCATGGCTGGTTTCAAGAGGGGGAGCGCCATGCCCCCGAGGTCTGCCCCGAGAGCGATGGCCTTAGCGATGTCGACACCTGTTCGTAGTCCGCCCGTCGCGATGATCGGGCCTTCTATCGTCCGCACCTCGTGGAGGCTCACCACCGTCGGTATGCCCCACGAGAGGAATGCCTCCCCGAGATCGGCGAGTTCGGAGCCGCTCGCCCGCAGGCGTTCAATCTTCGCCCACGACGTGCCTCCGTAGCCGCCGATATCGATGGCGCTTGCTCCGGCACCCCGGATAATCCTTGCGGTTCCGGCCGATATGCCGGAACCTGTCTCCTTCACGATGACGGGGTAGGAGAACTCTTTGCAGAGGTTGCGCAGCACTTCGATGCATCCCTCTGCGTTGTGATCGCCCTCCGGCTGAATCGCTTCCTGAAGCGAATTGATGTGGATGGCGATCGCCTGTGCATCGATCATCTCGACAGCCCGCTCCGCCCACTCGATGCCGTGGTCGCGGAGCTGGATGATTCCAAGGTTCGCGCAGAGGAACGCGTGTGGCGCTTCCTCCCGCACGACAGTGAAACTCTCCTCCAGTTCGGGCTTCTCCAGTGCCGCTCGCTGAGAACCGACACCCATGCCGAGGTTATACCGTTCGGCGGCACGTGCCAGCCGTCGGTTCACCTCGAGGGTGTCCGGATGTCCTCCGGTCATCGCTGCAATGAAGAGGGGGGAACCGAGTGCTCTATCGAGGAACCGCGTCTTCGTCTCGATCGCGTCCATGTCGCACTCGGGAAGAGCGTTATGCACCAGGCGCACGTCCCCAAAGCCGGCGTCGCCGGCCTCGACGGGCTGCTCGCAGCATATCTGCAGGTGATCCCGTTTTCTTGAAGACGTCGCGGTCTCTTTCTTCATGGTTTACTCCTTTGCGGTTATCATTGTTCCGCCATGCTCGATACCGTCCAGGAACCGGCCGATCTTCGAGACATGGAAGATGTGTGAATCGATGCCGGCATCGGCCAATGCCAGGAGTTCCGCAAGTTTGCCTCGCATGCCCCCGGTCACGTCGGTGTTTCCCGACCCGCCGACATCGAGCGACTCCACCGTGCTGCGGTCGATACGCGGGACGACCGAGCCGTTCGCGAGGACGCCGGGAACATCCGTTGCAAGGCCCACCCGCCTGCTTTTGAGAGCGGCGGCAAGATGGGTCACGAGCTGGTCGCCCGAGACGATGCAGGAGCCCCGGAGACGGTCCATCACCACGTCGCCGTGCAGCACGGGCACAATGCCGTGTTCCGACATTTCGGCGATGTGGCGGGTCTCGAACGAGACCAGACGTCCGTTTTCGGCGAGGCCGAGGTCGAGGGGGTGGATGCCGATTGCCTCGACCCCCGCGTCCCGCAGAGCGTCGACGACCGCCGTGTTCAGGCTTGAGACGGCGGTATGTGTCTCGTAGACGCCGGGGACGTTCTCTCCGGTCAGGCCGTCGTTGATCCGGTAGCGACGGGCCTCGGGATGCCCGCACGACCCCGCGCCGTGGACGAGCACGAGAGCGGTCTCTCTCTGTGCGGCAAGTTCTACCGCGATCTCGCGGAGGCGGGCGTGATCGATGGCACAATCCCCCGACTTGTCGGTGATCACGCTCCCCCCCAGTTTCAGTACCACTCTCTCAGTCATGCTTCTCTTTTCTCGCGCCGTCCGTATCTATCGACGTGATGATTGCTCTTCCTTCGCAGGCCTCGATGGCCCCGGCAACCCGGCTCTTCGCACGCCTCGGACAGAGGGCGACGATGCACCCGCCGCCTCCGGCCCCCGTGATCTTTGCGCCGTATGCGCCGCTTGCCCGCGCCGCAAGCACGAGTTTGCTGCTCACCGGGTGCCCCACGCCGAGCGCTTCCAGGAGGGCGTGGTTCATGTCCATATACTGCCCGAGTTCCTTCGGGTTGCTGATGTTATGGAGGGCTGCAAGCGTCAGCGCCCCGATCGCGTCCAGGATCGGGTTCGCGACCTCGGGGTGTTTTCGCTGGAGTGTCCCGACCAGTTCCACCATCTTCGCGGTACTGTGCGGCACCAGGGTGTTCCCCACGACGACCTGCAGGTTCTCGGGCGGCAGTCTCCGCTTGGAGTTCCCCGTGATCAGCACCATGCCGCCGTTTGCACAGACGTAGGTGTCGGTGGGGCTTGCCCGCCCTTTCTGAACTTTCTTCTCGATGGCAAACGCGGTCTCTGCGATGTAATCCCGGGTGTGCCCGAGATTGAACTCGTCATTGATCGCAGAGAGCGTCGCCACCGTCACCGCGGCCGACGACCCGAGCCCCGACGAACTCTGGAGCTGGGAGTGGACGTAGACACTGCCCCGGGCACCCATCATCCTGAAACACTCGTCGATGTAGGGCGACTTCGGGCGGGTCGGGTTGCGCGACTTCCTCACTGTGACGAAGACGCGTGGCTTGATTGCCATCGCGACCCCCGGCTTTCCATAGACCACTGCATGCTCACCGAACAGGAATACCTTGCCCGGCGCGCTCCACGTTGCCAATCAGACCACCGCTATTGCTGCATACCCCACTACCTGATTGTAATCTTCCGTCACATCGCCGCTGGTCGTATACCGTAAGAGCTCTGCCCTCTCTGCACCGAGCGACCGGCATGTGATGCACATGGTCGCGATCGGGCCGTAGCCGCAGACCGTAGCGCGTGTCTCCTGGAGCCGCCGGTAAAACTCGGGTATGTCCAGGGTTTTGAGCGCGTCGATCGCGTGCAGGTCCTGCCGCCGGGCCACCTCGTCCGGGACGTAATGGGAGAAGTCGCTCGAGGCGACGATCCGCACGTCCCGTTTCGTGTGTTCGATTGCCTGGAGCAGGTGCTCCGCAAGGCTTTCCGCCGCCTCGTAGGTCTGTTCTCCCATGAGAACGGGTGCGGCCCTTGCTCTCGGGAACCGGTATTTTATGATCGGCATCTGTACCTCGATCGAGTGTTCGCTCTGGTGCGATGCCTCGTCTATCTCGATATCCATCGCGTCGACAAACTCCGTATCGACATCGACGATCCCGAGCGGCGTCTCCCACGGTACGGCAGAAGCACAGGTCATGTATCCCCGATGACTCGGGCCGATGACCAGAAACGTGCCGTCAAAATCAGGTGGTATGGTAGAGAATGCACAGGCTCCTGTCTCTCCCGAGTAGACGTATCCTGCGTGGGGAGAGACGATTCCCCGGGATATTATCCCCGGGGCCCTTTTCTGGAAAAAGGTCTCCAGCAGTTGCTCCAGATGCCTGGGCTCGGCAGGATAGAACATTCCCGCTACACTGCATGGGCGCATATCCATCAAGGTTGAGCTCTTGTGCTTCGGATCTTATAACTCTGTCTCAAAGTCTTCGGACGTGAGCGATGTGGCCACGCCGCGCAGGCGGAGCAGTTCCTTTGTCAGGAGGTAGTAGATCACCGAGAGCGCCTTCCGACCCTTGTTGTTCGTCGGGATGACCATATCGACGTACTTCGTCATATTGTTGGTGTCGCAGAGCGCAACGATCGGGATGCCTGCCTGGACGGCTTCGGTGATCGCCTGGGCATCGCCGATGGGATCGGTCACCACGACGACGTCGGGCTCGATGTACTTGTTCAGACGCTGGTTGGTGAGCATCCCGGGGATGAAGCGGCCGATGACCGACATGCCGCCGACGGCGTCGGCGAACTTCTTGGCCGGGTACTGGCCGTACTGCCGGGAGGTGACGACCAGGATCTTCGAAGGCTCATACTGCGAAAGGAACTTCGCGGCAGTCTTGATCCGTTCGTCGGTTGCCTGGATATCCAGGATATAAAGTCCGTCCCCACGCACGCGGTAGATGAACTTCATCATGTCCTTGCTCTTCTGCTGGGTGCCGATGTGCACGCCTGCCGCAAGGTACTCCTCAACGGGCAACAGCGGTTCTTTCAGTTCAATTTCAAGTTCGTTTCCTGTCAAGTTAGATCAGCTCCTCTATGCGAATCAATTCATTCAGTTTGGCTATTCGCTCACCGCCGACCACGCCGGTCTTGAGGAAGATGCACCCGAACGCGGTTGCAAGGTGTGCTATCGTCGCGTCGGTCGTCTCTCCGGAACGGTGGCTCATGACGGTCTCCATACCGTTCTCCTGTGCGAGGCGTATCGCCTCGAAGGTGTCGGTGAGAGTCCCTATCTGGTTTGGTTTGATCAGGACGCAGTTTGCCGCATCCGTCTCGACGCCCTTCGTGATCCGCTCGACGTTGGTCACGAAGAGGTCGTCGCCGCAGATGAGGCACCGGTCCCCGACCTGATCGGTCAGGTCGCCGAACGCCTCGAAGTCCTCCTCGAAGAGGGGGTCCTCGATGTAGATGAGGTTGTAGCGGTCGACGAGATCCGTCATGTAGGCGATCTGGTCTTCACGGCTCCGTGCCGCGTCCTTGTAGCGGTACTGCTCGCCGTTCCAGAGTTCGCTTGCCGCTACGTCGATTCCCATCCTGACCTCGACGTTCGTCTCGTCGGAAACGGTGTTGATTGCGTCAGTGATGAGCTCGAACGCCTCAATGTCGGTTATGGCAGGTGCCCAGGCGCCTTCATCCCCTTTCCCGGAGAGTTTGCCCTGCTCCTGCAGCATCTTCTTCACGGTCTTGTGAACGGCAGCGTTCACGAAGACGCCTTCCGTCGCGCCACAAGCCCCGGTGGGAACCACCAGGAACTCCTGGATCGAGGTGGCGTTGGGGGCATGCGCGCCTCCGCCGATGACGTTGCCGAGCGGCAGGGGTGTCTCGGCGGCGAACGCACCTCCAAGGTAACGGAAGAGTTCAAGGTCGAGAGACGCCGCCGCCGCCTTTGCACACGCAAGCGAGAGCGCTACGGCGACGTTTGCGCCGATCGAACTGAAGTCGGCCGTTCCGTCGTTCTCTCTGAGCAGTGCGTCGAACGTGATCTGATCACGGGTGTCTTCACCGATGAGCGATGGAATCAGGTTTTTCTGCGCGTCCTCGACAGCCTCGCGCGGCGGCCGCACCTTTGCTTCATACGTGCCGGTGCTGGCACCACTGGGTGCCGCAGCCCGTCCGAAGCCGCAATCCGTGTAGATCTCAGCCTCGACGGTCTCGTTTCCGCGGCTATCCAGGATTGTTCTCAGGATAATCTGTTCGATGGTCGTCATCAGATCACTACTTTCTCTTCACCGTTATAGGGATCATGTCTTGAGCGTACTCTTCAAGTGCGATCTCGAGCGGCTCTGTGTTTGGTGTTTTGACCAGAACAGGCGCACCCATCGAGATCTGGAGAGCACGAGCCCCTATAATTCGTGCCCGTTCATACCGGGTATATGATTCCATCGTGCAGCCTCAAAATCATTCATGATAAAATGGGGTCGCTGAGATTTGAACTCAGGTCACAGCATCCCGAACGCCATAGGATGGCCAGGCTACCCCACGACCCCTCATTGGTACGGATTCAGGTCCTCCACTACTTCCTTGTGCGTCAGCAGCATCCGTCTGCAGCAGTAGCGCTCCAGACCGAGATCGTCGAGGATCCGTTTTGGATCCTCGCCGGCATCCCGCCGCTCCTTGAACTCCTTCCAGGCTGTAGAGACGACCTTACCGCATGTAAAACATCGTACGGGTATCATAATAATGGTCCAGCATCCCTTATATCTCTTTTGCTCACCGGTAGGACTTCTGGAACTTCGCCCGTGCGCCGGGGCCGTGCGGTTTCTTGGCCTCTTTCTGCCGCGAGTCGTTTACGAGCAGTGTCCGGTCGTACGCAAGGAATGCGTCCTTTATCTGGGGGTCGTTGTGCCACTCCACGATGCCGCGCGCGAGCGCAGTCCGGACTGCTTCGGCCTGTCCCATCGTGCCGCCGCCGGAGACATCGATCGCCGCGTCGACACCGTCGAGCGCGTTCGGAACCAGCAGCAGCGGCTCGGCGATCTTCATGCGGATCAACTCAGTCCCGTAGATCTCCAGGGGCACGGAGTTGATGCGGACCCGACCGTTGCCGGGCTTTAAGGTCGCGCGGGCGATTGCCGTCTTTCTCTTACCGCTTGAATTGATGATCTTTGCCACTTCATCACCTCATTAATATTTAGCTCCGAGGTTGTTGCTTATCGCCCCGATCGTCACGTATCTCGTGCTGCCCAGCCGGTCGATGTGTGCCGCCTCGAGCGTCTCCGTCTCCATTCCGGTGAACTCCATTGGAACGCCGACGTAGGTCTTGATCCGCTTGAATGCCGCGATACCGCGCTCGCGCTTGTAGGGAAGCATCCCGCGGATGGTGCGCTTGACGATATGGTCGGGCCTGCGCGGGAAGAACGGGCCGCCCTCGCGGGATCCGCGCTCGCGCTTCGTGGTGTAGTTCGCGAGCACCTGTGCCCTGTTTCCGGAGACGATTGCCTTTTCCACATTCACGATGGCGATCTCTTCGCCGGCAAGCGCACGCTGCGCGACGAGGCTGGCCATCCTTCCGAGCAGTAATCCGTCTGCGTCGATAATTGTAACCATTCGTCTCACCTGAGGATCCGTACCCTGCTCCCCGTCGGGTTGTCCCGGACGAGGTCCTCGATAGTCATGCACGTCCCGTTTGCGCCGGTGATCTTGCTCACCGCCGCTTCGGAGAAGTCCAGTGCAGCGATCTTCACCGGCAGGTTGAGCGCGCCGCTGCCGAGCACCTTGCCCGGCACCAGGATCGTCTCACCTTCGTTCGCGTACCGGTCGATCTTGCTGAGGTTCACCTCGGCGTAGTTCTTCCGGGGCGCATCCAGCCTCTTTGCAATCTCGCGCCAGATGTTCGCCTCATGTATGCGCGACGCGTCTTTGAGCGTCACGATGAGGGCGGTCAGCCGGGGGTTTGATTTATTCTCGGTTGTCTTCTTCATTCAGTCCCCTCTCCCGTAATCTCGTTCATCACGTCTACCAGGTTGTCTGATGATTTCTGGATATATTGTAGCGCTCTCTCGATGATCTTCTGGACGGGCATCGAACCGTCGCTCTCCACCACGAAGATAAATCTCTCCGTATCGGTGCTTATGTGGATGGCCGGCTCGGTGCCGATTCCACCGGCGAGGCATGCCCGCTCACAGAGTCTGCAGAGGGAACAGAGTTCCTGCCGCCCTTCAATGACCCGGATTTTCCCCTGTGCCGTTTCAAGCACGCTCCTCGGGCATTCGTCGATGCACATGCCGCACCCGTCGCACCTCGCGTCGATGGCGATCACCGGGTAATTCTTGTAGCCGCAGGCGGTCGTCGCCTGCCACTTGGCATGCTCTTTTCCGGTGCCGATGACTGCCTGCGCTTCGAGCACGACCTTCTGGTCCTTCGCCAGTTCGATGATGGGGATGCCCTCTTCCGCCGGTGCGGCGTCGGGATCCTGCGGTATCAGGTCGCTTGAGGTGACGGTCTTCGGCCCCTCGACGGAGAGCGTATAGGTCGCGGTGCAGGCCGAGCATCCGACGCCTTCGCAGGTACACTCACTGCGCGGTTTGTAGACCTTGAGGTCTGTCCGGAGTGGAACGAGTCCCAGGCGGTGCGTCAGCATCTCATCGAAGAGGACGCTTGTGTTGTCGTAGATGCGGACATCTTCGATGGCGAGCGTCGGCACTTCGCTGATCATCGCCCGCCGGAACATATTGGCGAACGACGTGGAAACGCCGCTCAGGGTGAATTTGGCGACTCTCTCATCCAGTCGAGAAAACGCTATCTCCATTACACTCTCCTTCCTCTCCGGCCGCCTTTACCGCGGATGCTGTCGTGAGGCACCGGGGTGACGTCTTCGATGCGGCCGATCCTCATCCCTGCACGGGCAAGGGCGCGGATCGCTGCCTGAGCGCCGGGTCCGGGGCTCCGCTGTTTGCCCCGACCGGGTGCGCGGACCTTCACGTGGACGCCGGTGATCCCCTTGTCCCGTGCGTTCTGCGCGACCTGGATTGCCATCTGCATGGCTGCGTACGGCGAGCTCTCGTTCCTGTCCTGTTTCACGACCATGCCGCCGCTGCTCTTGGTGATCGTCTCCGCTCCGGAGAGGTCGGTGACGGTGATGATGGTGTTGTTAAAGGAGGCAAAGATGTGCGCGATGCCCCATTTCTCTTCTGCCATGGTTTTATCTCACTCCTGCGCGGGCGATGCGGCTTCTCTCGGGGTGAACCTCGTTCGTGAGCGGGGAAGGCCCGTAGTAGCTGATCTCGGCCTCTTCGGCTCTCTCGACACGGTAGCCCGGGATGGTCACGCGGCGGCCTTTGATTGCGATGTGGCCGTGGGTGATGAACTGGCGCGCCTGCTTGGGGGACCGTGCGAACCCTCTGCGGAGAACCAGCGTCTGGAGCCGGCGGTCGAGCTGCTGCTCGACTTTGAGCGCAAGGACGTCGCCGACGTCGGCGTTCTCACCGACGAGACCGTAGCGGTACAGGTGGTTGACAAGCCGGTCTCTCTTCTCCAGATAATCCTCGGTGCTGAGTCCGCCCGAGCGCAGTGCCACCAGTTCACGGGCAGCAGCGCGGTACTTCCGCAGAACGCTCTGGGCCTTCCAGAGTTCGCGCTTGTTTCGCAGGCCGTAGTCGATGAGGAGCCGCTTTTCGTCCTCGAGTCTCGTCTTTTCGAACCGCCTCTTGGGCGTCGCGTACTGTTTGTGGTTTTTTCCTGGGTATCCCATTCAATCACCGCTCAATCTTTCTTCCTCTTGACGCCGACGGTCGTGCCGGTTCTTCCGGTGGACTTGGTGCGCTGGCCGCGGACCTTCTGTCCGGTCTCGTGCCGGATACCGCGGTAACTCCGCATCTTTCTCATGCGGTTGACGTCGTCATCGTTCATCATGCTGAGATCGGTCCCAAGAAGGTGGCGGATCTCTCCGGTGTAGACGTCTTTCGGGCGGTTGACCATCCAGTCGGGCACCTGCTCTGTGTAGGTGTCGACGGCGCTTGCGATCCGCTCGACCGACTCGTCGTCGAGTTTGCCGAGCACGGCACGGGGATCTACGTTGGCAAGGGCGGTGATGGTGCGCGACGTGTGCGGACCAATGCCCTTGATCCCGGTCAGTGCGATGTGCACTGCCTTGGTGCCGTCGAGATCAGTGTTCCTGATTCGAACAAAGTACTTTATCTCTTCATCATCCATGTGATCGCCTCATCATCGACATTGTCGGTGAAAGCGCTGAGGGAGGGATTTGAACCCTCGAGTCCCAGGGGGACACAGGTTTAGCAAACCTGCGCCATACCAGGCTTGGCTACCTCAACATAGAACTTCGCATCTTTCGACACTCGCAACACGCGATGTGCTGCTCCAGACACAGCATTCTATGACTTGTGCCTACTTATTTTGGCTCCATTGATTAATAATAATTGTGGTGATCAGGGAGATCGGCGAGCACGCTTGATCCCGCTTCCGATCAGCCCCGATGCGACGATGGGGAGCGCGATCGTCGCATCGCAGAAACACTGGACCCGCGGGCATGCAGGCGCCTCCTTGCCCCAGCTGATCGCCTCTTCAAACGTGCACCCGGAAAGTCCGCCCCAGTGGGGGGCGTCGGTGGTGTACTGGATGGCGTAGGCGTGCCCGCCGAGGTTCTGGTCGTGGATCGACGCGATGACCTGGGTCTGCTGGATGAAGTTCTTCGGGACGCCGCCGCCGACGTAGATGACGCCGGTCTTCTGCGCGTCCTCGACCATACGGGTGATCTCGTCGGTATCGGTGAGCTGGTCGACATCGACGTCGACCCCCCGCCGCCGGGCCATTACGAGGCCGATCCCGATGGATGAGTCGCAGAGGGCGGGGATGAAGATCGGGACGCCGTACTCGGCACAGGTGGCGATGAGTGATCGTCCTTCCGGCCTCTGCTCGCGGAGCCAGTTGCCGAGGAGCCGGATGAACTCCCGCGAGGAGCCCCTGAACGGCGCTATGGTGTCGGCGAACCGCGAAATCTCCGCATCAATGCTCCGGAACTCCTCCTCGTAGGCAAAGACGTCGTAGATCCTGTCGATCCCCTCCGCAAAGAGGGCTTCGTCGTTCGCGTGGTGGTGGCCGAGGTAGTGCCGGACGCCGAGGTGCTCGCAGGTGTCGTGGAAGATGTTCGCGCCCGTCGAGACGATGACGTCGACGTAACGGTGTTTGACGAGTTCGATGAGCACGTTCTGCATACCCGCCGGGATCATCGCGCCCGAGAGTCCCATGAATATCGTGCAGTCCGGATCCGAGACCATTCTGGTCCAGATGCCGAGCGACTCCCCGAGTTTTCTCCCCTGGAAGCCGGTTTGGCTCATGGACTCGAGGAGGGCCGTTATATTGCTGTTTGGTTTAACTGGCTGCGTTGGTTTCATGGAAATATCCTGTTACCCATTTCGGATTGTGGCGTATTAATGGTTGGTGCCGGTCCGGTGGAGCGGGGCGGATGGAGGTTTTGGGGCTGTCATTGTGGCGGGTCGGGAGGAGTGGGTGGGGGCTACAAAGGAAGGACCTTACGCAATAGAGACAGGGGAGGGGGCGTGCCCCCTCCCCGTCAGCCCCTCCCCCAGTGGCGATACCCCCACGGTCCACTGCATGGGTGAGAACCCGGGCACCGAACTTCGCGGCTTCGCGCCCTTCGCGCGAGGTCCTGTTGACATCCTCCAACTTACTCACGCGGAAGCACGCGGGAGAACGCGAAGGGAGGTCGATGGTTTGACCTCTTGAAGATTACCTCAACCATTTTAGCGAAGTGCTGAGTACGGGGGAGGCCCTGAAGAAGAGCAGAATCACAATTCGCTCCCGGGACACGGTTTCCCGCCGGCTAACGTCACGACCAGGGCTGGTTTACAACTACAGGAGATAGCGTTGCCCCAAAAATCCCCGCGCCCGCAAAAAATGTGTAGTAGTATCCGGCCGCTTCACAGGGCCTGCACGAGCGAGTTCCGAGTCACGACGCCCGCGATCCTGTTGTTCTGCTTGATCGGGACGGAACTGATGTTCTTCTTGAGCATCAGGTCGATGATCTCGGAGACGTCCGTATTCGCGTCCATCGAGATCAGGGGCGTGGTCATGATGTCCCGCACGAGCAGGTTCCTGATCCGGTACTCCTGCCGGGTATCCTCCACGATATCCTTCAGCGCGTGGAGCGCCTTCGCGACATCGGTCTCCGTGACGATGCCGAGGACGGTGTCCCCGTCCTCCACGATGAAGCGGTTGATCTCTCCGTCAAGCATCCTGCGGCGGAGGTGGACGGCGCGCTCCTCGCTCTGGATGGTGTACGCCGGTTCCATGACTTCGAGGGTGCCGCCTGCCGGACGGAGCACCTTCAAGAGATCACCCGCCGTCACCTGCCCGATCAGGCGGTGCTCGGCATCGAAGACCACGACCAGCTTGTAGTGCTGGAGCAACGGTACCAGGATGTCGATGCTCTGATCGGGATACGCGGAGGTGAAGTTCTCCTCGACCGTGTTCGCGACATGAATGGATGTGGCCTTCAGCGCCTGGGTCTTCCTGCTCCCGAGCGTCTCGGCGATTGCTGCACGGGAAGTCGTTCCGATGACCGTGCCGTTGTTGGTCACGATAAGCGGATCGACCCCCTCACCGAGCATCTTATCGAGCGCTTCGCTGACAAAGGCGGATTTCGCGATGGTGATCGGTTTTGCCATCACGTCTTTGACAAGTACCTGAAATCTGTCGCTCATTTTGCCACTTCCTTGATGATATCATCTCTCTTGAGCATGCCGCGGATATCACCGTCCTCCACGACGACGAGGCTGTTGATCTGGTGCTCCAGCATCAGCCCGACGGCATCCTGGAGGGATGCATCGGGAGATACGGTGACGACCGGGCGGCTCATGATGTCTTCTGCAACTGCCGATACCTCGACGACATATCTGAAGCGTTTCTGCCCCGCCGGCCCCTCTTTCCTGAGGTGAGTAACATCCTTCCTGGGCAGGTTCATCCGCTCGTCCAGATACTCGTAAAATGCGAGGTTGCTTTCCGTAATTATGCCGGCAAGGCTTCCATTGTCGTTAACGACGATAAGTTTATCGTTTTTTCCCTTAATCGTGTCGATGACGTGGTCTAACGAGTGATACCGGTTGACCGTGGCCGCATCCTCCATGATCTCGTTGACCTTTGCGGTGAGCCCGCGGATATGGGCAGAACGCATCAGATCCAGCTTGGTGACGATGCCGCTCATCCTGCCCTCTTCGACCACGGGAATCCCGGAGATGTCCTTATCAAGCATGATGGACGCGATATCGTGGATACTGGTCTCCGGCGCAGCCGTGATCGGCTCGGGCGCCATCAGGACGCTGACCGGAATCCGGTCGATCGGGCGCCGCCGCCACATCGGCTCCGTCTGCCTGAGCCGGTAAGCGATATCCTTCTTGGTGAGGATGCCCCGGAGTTCGTCCCCTTCCATGACCGGCAACCTCGACACCCGGTGTTTGAGCATGAGGTTTCGTGCATAGGCAACGTTATCCCCCGGTGCAACGACGTACACCGGAGATGCCATCACATCAATGGCCCGCATCTTCGCATCACTCCTCAGAAAATGCTTTTACAAGGTCGTATTCCGTCACGAGACCGACAAGGTGCGAGTCCTCTATGACCGGGAGCGCCCCGACACGCCTTCGGATCATCTCGAGAGCGATCTCGTGAATGTTCCGGTCGGGCGTGATGGTGTGCAGTTCCCCGGAGAGGAGCGAGCGCACCGGTGCTCCCATGACCTCGGCGGAGTCTCCGGTCGTCAGCTGCTCGAACGCCTTGCCCTTCCCGAGATAACTCATGATATCGGTGGCGGTGACGATCCCGCAGAGGAGATCGTCGGCAACGACCGGAAGCCGCCTGAACCGGCATTTCACCATCTCCCGGCAGACCTTGCCGATCGATGTGTCGGGGCCGGTGACGCGTACCGAAGCGTTCATGATATCTTCTGCCTTGCGGTTCGAGTGTTCGGTGGTGAGCACCTTCATCACGTCGCGCTCGGTCACGATGCCCTTCAGTTCCCCTTCGGTGTCGGTGATGGGGATCCCGCCGATATGCTTGTTGATGATGATATCGACCGCGTCGCCGATGGCTCCGGTCACGGGCATGGTGACCAGGTGCGGAGTCATGATCTCGCGGAGCCCCTCGTTGATGGCCGCGAGGAAGTTCCCCCCATGCTTCACCTGAACGAGGTTGAACTTGTCGCCGCCGCCCATGAAGTTGATGATGTCGCCGACGGTCACGATCCCCCGGAGGTGACGCGTTCCGGGATCGACGACCGGCAGTCTGCGGAACCCTTCTCGGGTCATGATCTCGACCCCCTGGATGATCGCGGTCGTCTGCTGAGCCACGACGACGTCTCTCGTGGCGATCGCCATGATCTCGCCTTCATGCTCGGCGATCTTTGTCTTGAAGTCGACCGGCCCGCGTTCGCGTCTGCCCGGCATCTTCAGAAGTCTGTCGGCCGGTTTCTTATCCGAGTTATTCGAGTTGGGTTGCATCCTATCACTCCTTTGAAATTGTGGTATTTGGAGTCTTCCTCAGGGCAGGCGGCCGCTGAGGACATCATGACGGTCGATAACGCCGACGAGGTGCTTTTTCTCGTCGATTACCGGGAGCATGCTGACGTCGTGTTCGACCATCAGCCGGCTTGCCGCTGCTATCGTGTCGTCCGGCGTCACCGAGATGATGGGTGTCGTCATCACCCGCTCGACGGTGGTGTCTGCCTGGTTCTTCACCGATGTGCGGACACTCCCGGCGCGGAGGAGATCCCGGCGGGAGACTACGCCGATAACCTCTCTCTTCTGTACCACCGGAAACGCGGTAAACCCGCTCGAAACAATCAGGCTGTAGACGCGGTGTATGGGTTCGTCCGGTGTGCAGGAGACGGGCTCTCGCGACATGGCGTCCTCGACCCTGCCGGGGATGGCGCGACGCGAGATCAGGACGGGGAAGAGTTCGGAGAAGAGCACCCCTCCCTGGTATACGCCGTCTTCGTTGACTACCGCAGCGCTGTTTGTACGGGCATTCATTATAGCGATGCCTGCCTCCGCAAGGGGGGTGTTCCGGGAGACCCGGGCTGCTTCCCGGACGAACCCCTTGATCGTGACGTTCGACTTGGTGTCCATGACGCGCAGGACGTCGGAGATGTCAAGATAACCTCTCAGACGGTTCTTCTCGTCCACGATGTAGAGTTCGCGAAAGACGTCGTCACGGAGGATACTCCGTGCTTTCGTGACATGATCGTCGTAATACAGGGTGGGGATGTCCACCATCTGGTCTGAGGCCACCTTCATAGCAACTGATCCTCCTCCCGACAGGCGGGGCAGAGCATAAGGTTGTCGACCCTTGATAAATCGTCGGAGATGTTCCCGCACCGGTCGCATACGCCCATGGCGTACTCCTCCTCGCGGTTGATCTCGATGAGATCCGCCAGCAGCTCGTTCACTTCGGCCGCGACGGTGAGGATGTCCCGGACCGTCACGATACCGATGACCATCTGGTCTTCGACGACGGGGAGCCTGCGGACGCGGTGCTTCACCATCATTGCTGCGGCGTCCCCGACCAGTTTGTCGGCACCGATCGTGATGAGCGGCGTGCTCATGATTTCGCTGACGTGAATATCGCCTGGTTTTAAGTCTTTAGCCACGACTTTGCAGTTGATATCCTCCTCCGTGACGATCCCGGTGGGGAGGTTGTTCTGCAGCACGATACAGCTCCCGACCTCGTCGCGGCACATGATCTGCGCCGCCCGGGCAACAGTCTCACTAACATCGATGGTCGTAGGATGGCTCTGCATGACCTCCCTGACTGGTATGCGTGTCTCGAAGCGGATGGCATCGCTATTATTCATCATGGGATTCTCCTAATCTGGCCGCATTTAGAGCCAATTCTCCAGGTGCAAGTCTATCTAGGTTACAACACTATAAAAGAATTCTCTCGCCCCCGGAATGTAGTTTGTCTGCAAAATAGAGAGAATCCGCCGGACGGAACATATAATTATATTTATTTGTGAGTGCCACAACTCACTTACGTATAGGCAAATTCTGCCTACCTGAGGGAGCTTAATGACGTTCTTAGTTCGTACGAAAAGAAAGATCTCGGGGCTATTGAAGGCGCTCTTTAAGAAGAGAACCTGCCGCATCGGGATCTACGGCCCTCCCAACGCCGGCAAGACGACGCTTGCGAACCGGATTGTGCGGGATTGGGTCGGTGACGCGGTCGGCCCGGTCAGTGAGGTGCCTCACGAGACCCGGCGTGTCCGGCGGAAAGAGGATATCACCATCACGGGCCAGAACGGCGGTTCGATCACGATCGACATCGTCGATACCCCTGGCGTGACGACCAAGATTGACTACAACGAGTTCATCGAGTTCGGCATCGAGAAGGATGAAGCGGTCAAGCGGGCACGGGAGGCGACCGAGGGTGTTGCCGAGGCGATGCACTGGCTTCGCGAGGATATCGACGGCGTCATCTACATGCTCGACTCCACGCTGGACCCGTTCCAGCAGGTGAACATCATGCTTGTCGGGATCATCGAGAGCAGGAAACTTCCTGTCCTGATCGTCGCAAACAAGAACGATCTTCCCGATGCGTCTCCCGCGCGGATCAAGAGTGCGTTCCCCCAGCATCCCGTGATCGCCATATCGGGTCTCGAAGGGAACAACGTGGAAGAGTTGTACGAGCAGATGACGTCGTATTTCGGGTGATGGAGATGATACAGGGTGTACAAATCGACCTGATTTCTGCGGAGCGTCTGGATCGGCTCACCGCAATGGAGAAGATCCGCCTGATCCTCGATGACGTTATGGAAGGAAACATCGTTATCCTGGAGAAGGGCCTCGCGCCGGACGAGCAGAGCAAGCTCATCGAGATCACGATGCGGGAGATCGCGCCGGACGGGTTCTCCGGGATCGAGATGGAGACCTATCCCATCAGGGATGCCGGAAACGGGTTCCTGGCGAAACTTCTCGGCGGGAAACGCTCCGAGACCCGTCTGACCGTGATTGGGCCCGCCAATCAGCTCAAGACGCTCAAGAAGGAGAAGGATCTCATCAGCGCATGGGTCTCCTCGTCGAGATGAACCGGGAGCAGGGGTGAATAGATGCCTCACAAGTGTACACAATGCGGCAGGGAGTTCGAAGACGGTTCGACGAAGATACTGAAAGGATGTCCGAGCTGCGGCGGGAAGAAGTTTCTCTATATCCGTGAGGCCGAACGACACGACGATGTGCTGAAGGAGAAGACTATCGATGAGATCGCCCAGGAGACGGGCGAGGAAGTGCTTGAGGTCAAGCAGGATCGCCGAAAGAAAGAGGATATCGAGGTATTCGAGCGTATCGAGAGCATTCGTATCCTCGGCCCGGGTTCGTACGAATTGAATATCGAGAAGCTGGCCCGGTCGGACGAGGTCGTCGTCGGACTGGAGAAGGAAGGAAAATACGTTGTGGATATCCTCTCCATGGCCAAGAAAAAGAAGTGATCCGATATCCACCGCTTTAATCCAGGGGGGCGGTGCTGCTTCTGCAGCACTGTCCCTGCAACCGAAAATATAAATATCCTCAGAACCCTTTTGAGGTACAATACGTAATCCGACACTCAATAACGCATGTCGGAGCGACGGTTTCCTGCATGAGAACATGATTCTCTCATGACCCTTTGCGTAGATCGGATTTCATTCACGATCTCTGCTCTCGTGCACCTGTCCCCGACCGTTAGCGGACTGTATCCTGCACTGGAGAGTGTCGCCTGAGAGGTACTCCATGAACACGACATATGATATTCAAACCGCGATCGGGAGCACCAAAAACCCGATTTATGTCACATCGCTCGATTCGGTTCCCGGTATCGGGCCGGAGGAGCGCGCCCGCCTTGCGGAGGTGACCGACCTCTTCGCGTTCCGTGCGAACGACTACTACCTCTCGCTGATCGACTGGGCCGACCCGGCCGACCCGATCCGGCGGCTGATCGTGCCGACCGTCGAGGAGCTTGAGCCCTGGGGGCATCTCGACCCGTCGTCGGAGCATCGGTTTACCCGGGCTCCGGGCCTGCAGCACAAATACCGCGAAACCGCTCTCCTGCTCGTGAGCGACATCTGCGGCGGCCTCTGCCGTTACTGTTTCCGCAAGCGCCTCTTCACCGAGGATGCGCGCGAGGTGAACAAGGAGATCTCTGCGGGGCTTGCCTACATCCGGGATCATCCGGAGATCACGAACGTCCTCCTTACGGGGGGCGATCCGCTCTTCCTCGAGACCGACAGGCTGCTCGATATCGTCCGGCAGATCCGCGAGATTGAACACGTCGAGATCATCAGGATCGGCACGAAGATGCCTGCATACGATCCTTTCCGGATCATCAACGATCCGGCGCTGCTCGACATGATCCGGGACTACAGCATGGACGAGAAGCGTATCTACATCATGGCGCAGTTCAACCACCCGAGGGAACTGACCGATGCCGCATGCCGGGCGGTTGCTCTCCTGCAGGAAGCCGGGGCGGTCGTGATGAACCAGACGCCGCTCATCCGCGGCATCAACGACGACCCGGAGGTGCTTGCGGCGCTCTTCGACAAACTCTCGTTCATCGGCGCAAATCCCTACTACGTCTTCCAGTGCCGCCCGGCGGTCGGCAACAGGACGTTCGCGGTGCCGGTGGAGGAATCCTACCGGATATTCGAGCAGGCCCGCACGATCTGTTCGGGGCTTGCGAAGCGGGCCCGGTTCGTGATCTCCCACGCGACGGGGAAGATCGAGGTGCTCGGGAAGACGGACCGGTACACCTACTTCAAGTACAACCAGGCGGCAGACCCGGAGGATCTCGGGCGATTCATGGTCTATAAGAGCAACCCGGACGCCTACTGGTTCGACGACTACACGGAACTGGTGGACGAAGGAAGGGTGAGGGAGCCGCAGGATCTGCTGTAGGCGGGCTTATTTGCCGGCCGCGGCTTTCCCTCTTTTCCGTCTCCCCCTCCGGCCGGTGCGGTCATGTTTTCGGAGAATCAGAACCTGTAATACGCCGTGGCTGTCTCGCTCCCTCTGTCGGGGATCGATACGTCGACGATCCTGCTCCCGAACGTATTTTCGCCGACCTCCCAGTGGTCAAATTCCATGGAGGTGGGGAATATCAGGAGCCAGACCTGTATTTCATCCGGTGCAGCCAGCGTAACGCTGAACCCGGAGTTGGCCGGAGCGGTCTTGCTGAGCACGAACGGCGTCCGGTCCGATCCCGCTCCGAGTTCCCCAGAATAATCGATCTCGATGTCGTTTACCGGGGTGTACCAACTCCAGAAGAGTATGCGCACCTGCCTGACCGAGTTCACCTCCAGCTGCGAGACGTGCTCCGCTGCAACCGTGATGTAGTTCGACTTCGTCACGGTATCGCTGCCGTGGGCGTTCTCAACCGTCAGGGAGACGTTGTAGGTGCCATCTGTCCCGTAAGTGTGCACCGGGTTCTGCACGGAGGACGTACTGCCGTCGCCGAAGTCCCAGGACCACGATGTAATTCCATCACCGCTGGAGAAGTCGGTGAACTGCACCGTAAGGGGCGCCGGGCCGGTGGTGACGTTGGCTGTGAAGTCAGCGATGAGCGGAGCGGCGACGGTGATGTACCCGGGCTTCGTTTCGGTATCGTTCCCGTGTGCGTTGCTGGCTGCCAGCGTCACGGTGTACGTCCCCGGACTGATATAGACGTGGATCGGGTTCTGGTCGGTAGAATTGCCGCCGTCCCCGAAGTCCCAGAACCACGAGGTCGCCCCGCCCGTGGAGGCGTCGTTGAACTGCACCGAGAGGGGCGCCGGGCCGGATGTGGTGTCGGCGGTGAAGCCAGCGACAAGAGGCACCTGTGTCGGTTCGGTCGTCGGTATTGTAGTGGGTATGGTGGTGGGCACTGTAGTGGATGTTCCGGTCGGCACCGTTGTTGCCGTTGCCGTTGGCCCGACCGCCGAACCGTTCCCGAAGTCGTGAAGGAGCCAGTCGCTGCCGGTGCGGTCCACGCCCCCGGCGACGATCTGGACGTGGGCGTCCTCGGGCACACCGCTGAGGACGAGGACCTGCCCGGTCTCCCATGACGTCCAGGTGTCGTGCTCGCCTCCTGAGACATCGACGAGGCTGAACTCCCCCGTCCGGTCGACCCCGTCGATCAGAATAGCGACGTGTTCCCAATCGAGGGGGTCGCCGCCGTCATGGTGGATGGAGAGTCTCCCGTCCTCGGTCACGCTACGGGCAAGCATCGCGGGTGCCGCGTCCCCCGGGGGACTGGCGAGGAGCGTCACCCCGAGGATCGCCATCGCTGTCACGAAGACGGCGATGAGCGCCATCGTGGCGATGAGGTCGGAGGCGGCGGTGTCGGGATCCATGTTCCTTCCTTTTTGGAGAATCTATCTGCTCGTAAGTCGGAGATCTATAGTCCTGAGACCGTCGTGGTCACCCCGCTACATCCGATTATCGCGTCTCCGTTATACACAATGGCGATCATTGCGACTTTGTCGCCATTGGAAAGCCCTGGCATAGTTGGGATGTTGTCCCAGACGTAATAGGCACTGGCATTTGTCTGGACGTTTCGCATCATTGATTCTTTCTCGTTGCTATACGGCTCATCAAGTTGGTATACGATGAAATCAACTCGGGTCACATCTTCCAGCGTAGTCTGGGCGACCATCGTTGCATGCCTATTGTTGCCGTTTCCTGTCCCTGAGAATGCCAACCCCTGGCCGGTTTCAGGTGTCGTGATCCAAACGGGCGAGGTATCTTCGTCGTCTCCCGATCCCGGGGTTACCATCACTCCCGGCCTCACCGGGTCGGGGGAGAACCTCTCCGTCCCGCCCCTGAACTCCGGCTCTGCAAGGACTGTCTCGCTGCCCCCCGAGATTGCGGTCACGACCACCCGTTCCGGCGTTCCCGTGCCGTTGTAGACGAGGCTCTTCCCCACCGACCACGCCCCGTCTTCGTGTCCGGTGAATGAATCTGTCCCGACAGTAAGTCCGCTCCCGGTATCGACGTAGATCCGGTACTCGCCTGCCCGCAGGGGGTCACCGCCCTCGTGGACGAGGATGAGGCGGTCGGTCTCGTTCATCCCCGCGGCGATGGCTGCATGGGGGATCGCGTCCGGCCGGGAGTCGGAGAGGAAGACGATACCGACGAGCACGACGCCGATGACGGTCAGGCCGAGCAGGAGCATCGCCCCGACCATCTCGGAGACTCCTTCTTCACCCGGGTGCTGTTGCATGTTGCTCACTCCGTCAGGGACGCCGCGTTGTGGATCGTCACCGTGTAGTTCGCCGGATACATCCTGAGGAAGACCTTCTTGCCTCCCTCCGGCTGGACGGTGAGCCGGGCGGTATTCCCGCTCAGTCCGGTCGATAGCCATGTGGGTTCGACGTTCTCCTCGATCGCTCTCTGCCGGACCCCGTCAAACGCCCTCATCCAGGCCCTGGCCGTCGCCGGATCGTCGGCATCGAGGGTCAGGTTCACGTTGTCATAGGTTCCGCTGAGAGTGGAGGGTTCGCTCCAGCGCATCCTGGTCTCGACCCGCACCGGCCCCGACCCCGCCGTCCCGGCCGAGCCTTCGAGGCTGATCGGGGCTACGGTGAGGGTGATGTTGCCGTCCTCCGTCTTCGCCGCCGCAATCGACGGCCCCACCCGCACCGTCGCCGCCTCCCCCTGCGAGAGGAAGATCGCGCCCCCCTGGTATGTCCAGGTCTGGTCGACCCAGTAGTGGTTCGAGGAGGTGTAGGAGAGGCTGCCGAGGGGGACGGTCATCGGACTCCCCCCTTCGGGTGCGATCGTCAGGTTCGCTCCCCCGCTCTTCACCGAGACCGTTCCTCCCGACCCTGCTGGCGCAAGGATCGGGAGCGCGAAGGCACTGCCCCCGGTCGCCGCCGAGCCCGTGCCGAGGTCGAAGGCCGTCGAGAGAAGAACCCCGTTTCGTTCGTTCAACCAGAGCGAGTCGAGAGCAATCTTGTAATCGATGAACCGGTCTTTCACCTGGTTCATATGCGCGATCTCGCTCTCCCTCCCGGCCGCCGGAACCCCGTAGACCTGATAGAGCGAGAGTGCCATAACGATCAGGGCGAGGATCAGGACGAATCCGACGACCTCGGAGAGGCCATCATCACGTGCGCGGGACGGCATAGTTAAAGTAAATCTCTGTGCGGGCTCTATATTTATCTATTGTTCACCGTATTGCATTTTTAAACCGGTAAAATGGAAATTTCGGAAATATATTGTCTGAAAACCGTAAATCCCTCTACTTTGCCGCTCTCCCTTTCTCATCATCTATCCTTTTCACCTTCGCCGTCCCATAATTCATACAGTATGCCACAGGACACGGGAGTACCCCCCGGCGGGCAGTTCCTCTCGCCAGGGTGCGTCCTCTGCCACCAGGGAGCAAAGATGGTCCTCTTCGTGACCGGCCGGTGTCACCGCACCTGCTGGTACTGCCCGCTCTCGCGTGAGAGGAAGGGCCGGGACGTGGTGTTTGCAAATGAACGGCAGGTCTCGTCGCCGCCCGAAGCCATCGAGGTCGCGGAGAGCATGAGCGCTCTCGGAACCGGCGTCACCGGCGGCGAACCCCTGATCGAACTCGACCGGGTGGTGGAGTACTGCCGCGCCCTCAAGGAGCACTTCGGCCCGGATCACCAGATCCACCTCTACACCGGCCTTGCGCCGGACGAAGCCATGCTCCGGCGCCTGCAGGGTTTGGTCGACGAGATCCGATTGCACCCGCCGCATGAGGTCTGGCCGCAGATCATCGAGACCGATTTTGCCCGATCTGCCGTCCTCGCCCGGCGGATGGGCTTCCTCATCGGGATCGAGGTGCCGGCGCTCCCGGGAATCGAGAACCTTGCCGCCGTCCTCCCTCTCCTCGACTTTTTGAACATCAACGAGCTGGAGTGGGGCGAGACCTGCGCCGCCGCCATGCGCGAACGCGGGCTCGAGCTCGACGACGGGATGCACAACGCCGTGAAGGGTGCTCGCCAGTGGGCGGAGAAACTTGCCGGCGACCCGAAAGTCCACTTCTGTTCGTCGGTCTTCAAGGACTCAGTCCAGCTACGGGAACGGTTAAAGCGGATCGCTGCCAATACTGCGCGTCCGTTCGAGGAGGTGACGGATGACGGAACCGTCGTCTACGGGGTGCTCGAGCCGGAAGGTGCCGTCGACGGGTTCCTGGAGGGTCTTGATGACGATGAGTATGCAGTCTCTGAGGGGCGGATCGAGATGGCGTGGTGGGTTCTTGCCGAGCACGGTGCCGGGCTGCCGGGCAGGAAGTACGTCGTCGAGCGCTACCCGAGCGGCGGCATGGTGGTCGAGGTGACGCCGCTCTGATGTTGCGTTCGGGGATCGACCCGCTCTACGAGCGTTTCCTGAAGTGGCAGGTGAAGCACGTCCCCCGGCACATCGCGGTTATCCAGGACGGAAACCGCCGGTATGCCCGGGAACAGGGGCTCGATACGGCGGTCGGCCACCGGCTCGGAGCGGATGCGACGGAGCAGGTTCTCGACTGGGCGTGCGAGCTCGGTGTGCAGCACATCACGCTCTACACCTTCTCCACCGAGAACTTCCGGAGGAATAGCGCCGAGCTCGAATCGCTCTTTCGCCTCTTCCGGGAGAAGTTCACTGCGGTCATGAAGGACAAGCGGGTGCATAGAAACCGCATCCGTGTGCAGATGATCGGCGATCGATCCCTCCTCCCTGCCGACCTCCTCGCGACCATAGATGCGGCGGAGGAGGCGACCCGGCACTACAGCGATTACTTCATCAACATCGCGCTCGCCTACGGCGGCCGGAACGAGATCGTGCACGCCGCCCGGTCGATCCTCGACGAGGTCCGGGAGGGTGCCATCGACCCGGCGGCCATCGACCCCGCGACCGTTGAGGCCCACCTCAACCGGGGAGCGCCCATACCCCCCGTCGACCTGATCATCCGTACCGGGAACGATTACCGGACCTCGAACTTCCTCCCCTGGCTCGCGAACGGCCACGAGTCGGCCGTCTACTTCTGCGCCCCCTACTGGCCGGCGTTCAGGAAGATCGATCTGTTGCGGGCGATGCGGGTCTACGACCAGCGCATGCGCTTAAAAGAGCGCGTGGCCCGGCGGGCGTGATTGGTATCTGTGTAATTGGGTTATTTTGGCTGATTTGAGGCAGGCTCCTGCCCCGGCGCCTGACGGCTTCTCAAGTTCCCTGCCCCTGGCGGGGCACGCATCACCGGTTGCACCTTGCGATGCTCGAACTCCGATCAGCCCTGCGGGAACGTCGCCACTCGCACCCGACGGTGCTCGAGCTCCGCCTGCCCCTAACGGGGCACGCGTCGCTACTCGCACCCGACGGTGCTCGAACTCCTTTCCCGCACCTGGCGGTGCTCAAGCTCCGTTCCTACGGAACGTCGCACCCTCCGGGAACGTCGTTTACTTCCCGAACCGTCGGGCTCTCGACTGGAAGTCCCGGAGCGCCCGGAGGAAATCCACTTTTCTGAGCAGCGCCCAGTTGACGTCGAGGAAGAAGAGTTCGGAGTAGACCGACTGCCAGATGAGGAAGTCGGTCAGGTGGTCGCCGCCGGTCTTGATGACGAGATCCGGCTCGTAGTTGAAGGTGAGGTACGACTCCAGCACGTCTTCGTCGACCGATTCCGGATCTATCCCGTCCTCGGCCATCCTTCGCACGCACCCGGCGATCTCCTCCCTGCCGCTCTTCCCGATCGCCACCGTCACGTCCATGCCTTCGCCGGTGACCTCCTTCTCGTCGCGGTAGTGCAGGGTCAGGCGCGCGATCGAGGATACCTCCCGGATTCGCGGGAGGCACCGCTCCAGCCGGGCGGGGTCGGCGGTGCTGATGTGGAACGTGGCGCTCTTGATCCCGAGGTCGCGGCACCACCGGGTGGCAAGGGAGAGGTTGTCCGGGGCGTCGAGCATATCCTGCTCGGTGATCATGAAGCAGACGTGCTCGGGAAGCGTCCTGAGGTCGCGGAGGAGGTACTTCTCGTAGAACCGGTAGATCATGACGTCCACTCCAGCAGCGCGGATAGAGAGAGGGTGTTTAAGATGTCGTCCGGGGTGCACCAGCCCCGGCGTGCCATGAGAATCCCGTAGCGCATGTTTGCAAATTCCCCGTTCCTGTGAGCATCCGTTCCTGCAGCCAGTTTCACTCCTTCCTTCTTGGCATGCCAGATATAAATATCCTCAAGATCGAGCCTGTGGGGCGATGCGTTGATCTCGAGGGCCGTCCCCGTCGTCGCCGCATGCGCTATAACGCGTTCGAGGTCGACGGCATACGCCGGTCTCTGGCCGAGCAGGCGGCCGGTGGGGTGACCGATGATATCGACGTGCTTGTTCTCCATCGCGGTGAGGATGCGCCGGGTCAGGACGTCCCGGTCCTGGGAGAACCCCGAATGAACCGAGGCGATCACCAGGTCGAGGTCGGCGAGAACCCTGTTCTCGTACCCGAGCGTGCCGTCGCTCCTGATATCCACCTCGCTCCCGGAGAGGAGCCTGCAGTCGTGCCGCCGGTTGATCCGCTCGATCTCCGCCTGCTGTTTTGCAAGGGCTTCAGCCCGCACCTTCGAAGAGTGGTCGGTGATCACGATGTACTCGTAGCCCCTTCTCTCCCCCGCCTCCGCCACGTCTTCGAGCGACTGGCGGCCGTCGCTCCATGTGGTGTGGGCGTGGAGGTCGCCCCGCACGTCGGAGAGATCGACGAGGTCGGGGAGGGCGTGCCGGAGGGCAAGTTCGATCTCGCCCCGATCCTCCCGGAGTTCCGGCGGAACCGTCTCCATCCCGAGGAACGAGAAGACCTCCTCCTCGGTTGCGAACTCCTGCAGTTGCCCGCTTGCTCTCTCGACAAGGCCGTCGGGCGTGATCCGGTAACCCTGTTCGGCCGCCACCTGCCCGAGCCTCTCCAGGAACCCGGCCGAGCCGGTGGCGGAGAGAAGCGCCGTGCCGCACCGGCCGGGTTCGGCGAACCGGACGTCCACCCCGGCACCGCCGAGCGAGACCGAGACCGCATCGTTCTCGCGGGTCACCGCACCTCCGGTGGAGAGAGTCTCTGCGACTGCGTTCCGGTCACCGGCAACGACGATCGCGAGCCTCCCTACAGTGCTCGACCCCCGCCGGTAACTCCCCGCAATCGTGTACCGGCCGTCGGGGAGGATCGCCGCCACCCCCGCGAGCACCGCGTCGGCCTGCGGGCGGGTCATCCGGTTCGACCTCTTCCGGAACTGTTCGATGCCGCGCTTGATCGTCTCCTCCTTCTTTGCTCCGAACCCGGAGAGCACCCTGAGCCGGTGCCCCTTCACCGCCTGCTCCAGGTCGTCCAATGTTCGGATCCCGAGTTTCTTGTAGAGGACGTGCAGCGTCTTCGGCCCCACCCCGGAAACGCCGAGCAGTTCGACGACCGATCCGGGTATGGCCGACTGGAGATCTATCAGTTCCCCGAACGTACCGGTGGCGGCGATCTCGCGGATCTGCCGGGCAATCCTCTCTCCTATCCCCGGGATACGGGTGAGTTCCTCCTCGTCGAGCCCGGCGACCGGGAAGGAGAGATGATCGATCTGGCGCGCCGCCCGTTCGTAGGCAGCGATCCGGTACTGATCCTCCCCCGCGATCCCGAGCAGGCGGGCCATGAACGCAAGTTGTTCGGTGACATCCCTGTTCGTGACCTGCCTCTCCGGGGTTCCCATGATCACCGGTTCGTCCCCGAAACCATATAGGCGTTGATGCCCGCCGGGGGCATCATCGGGGTACCCGCCACGACACGGCATGGCACCCCCGTATCGTGCCCCGATCCCCATGGCACTACCCAAATCCATAAACTTGTAGAAGTGAAAGAAATTGTAACATGCTTCCTTCCACGTTTGAGGATTATCTCGAAGCAATCCTCACGATCATGGAAAACGGGGGACGGGCGGCGACGCTGGAAGAGATAGCAGCAGCCCTCGATACCGGGAAGGAGACCGCCGGGACGACCGTCGCCGCTCTGGTCGAGGAAGGATACCTGGAGCGGGCGAACGACGATGCCGTCAGGCTTACCGGGAAGGGTTCGTCGGTAGCGGCGAGCGTGGCGCGGAAGCACCGCGTTCTCCAGTGTTTTTTGACGGAGATGCTCGGCGTCGATGAGGACGCGGCAAGCAGGGAGGCCTGCACGCTCGAGCACGGGATCTCCGACGAGACCATCGAGCGGCTCTCCTCCTACATGGACGGCGCCCACTCCCCGCCGGGGCGTATGGGACACTGCCGGGGGCGGGACTGCACGCTGCTCGACTGCAAGGAAGGCGATACTGTCCGGGTGGCGATGATGCGCGGCCCGCGGCGGCACCGGAGGCTGCTCGACCTCGGCATCTTCCCCGGCGAGATCGTGCTGATCCGGCGCAAGCTCCCGAACGAGTCCGTCGTCGTCAGGGTGAAAGGCTGTGATATCGCCATCAGCCCCGAGATCGCGAGATCGATCATCGTGGAGTCGTGTCCATGAAGTTCGCGCTGATCGGCAACCCCAGTGTCGGCAAATCCCTCATCTTCAACCAGCTCACCGGCCTCGGGGTCGAGGTGAGCAACTACCCCGGAACCACCGTCGAGCTGCAGCGGGGCAACACCTGTTTCCAGCGCGAGATCATCGAACTCGTTGACCTGCCCGGGGTCTACTCGCTGGAAGGGAACTCGGACGAAGAAGGTCTGGTTCGCCGGTTCCTTGAGCAGCAGGACGTCGATGCGGTCATCGTGGTGGCGAACGTCACCCGTCTCGAGCGCAACCTCTACCTTCTCCTCCAGGTGGCGGAGTACGGCCTCCCGATGGTCGTCGTGCTGAACATGGCCGACGAAGCCGCAAAACGGGGGCTTGAGATCGATCCCGGCCCGATTCACGACCTTCTCGGCGTCGAGGTGATCCTGACGGCAGCGTCGCAGGGGAAGAACATCGACCGGATCATTCCGGCGGCTCTCGCCGCTTCGAGCCCGTCGCTGGTCGAGATCCCGTACGACCACCACATCGAGGCAGCCGTTCGGAGCCTTGGGAAGATGTTTGAGGCCGACCGCAAGGAGAGCGTCCGTGGGCTCCTCGGGTTCGGCGACAACCCGGAACTGCTCGAAGCGGCGCGGACGATCTCCGATGAGATCGAGTCCCGGCACCGGATGACGGTCGCCCAGATCATCGCGGCCAACCGGCACAACTTCGCCCACAAGATCGCCGACCTCACCCTGAAAGAGGAGGCCGAACTCCCCCAGACCGATCCGGACAGCATCCTGACGCGGCTCATCCCCGGGATGCCGATCCTTCTTTCCATCCTCATCGGGATGCTCCTCTTTGTCTTTATAGCGGGATCGTTCCTCGAAGGAATAATCGTGGAGTTCTTCGAGATCTACGCGATGCAGCCGTTCATCGAGCTCGGGCTGCCGCCGCTCGCCGAAGAACTGGGGGTATCCATCCTGCTCGCGCTCCAGGCGGGTCTCGGGATAGCGTTCCCGTACGTCTTCCTCTTCTACATCATCATCTCCGTCCTCGAGGACTCCGGGTACATGACCCGGGCGGCATTCCTCGCCGACAACGCGATGCACCGGGTCGGGATGCACGGCGGGGCGGTCATCCCCCTCACCCTGGCGTTCGGGTGCAACGTCCCGGCCATCATGAGCATCCGGCTCCTCCGCTCCCGGCGCGAGCGGATCATCGCCTCGTTCCTGGTCACGATGGTTCCCTGCTCCGCCCGGACGGTCATCATCGCCGGGATCGTGGCCAGTTTCGTCGGCATCGCGGCGGCGTTCAGTGTATACGCCATCATCGTCGTGCTGATCCTCGCGACCGGGCTCGTCCTCTCCCGCGTGACGCCCGGCGAGCGGTTCGGGATGATCATGGAGATGGTTCCGCTCCGCTGGCCGGACCCGAAACTGGTGATGAAGAAGTCCTGGTCGCGTCTCTCGGAGTTCCTCTTCATCGCGATGCCCCTGCTCCTCGTGGGAAGCGTCGTCCTCGGGCTCCTGGAATTCTTCGGCGTCATGACAATCTTTGAGGGGCTCATCGAGCCGTACACCATGGCCCTCCTCGGCCTTCCCGGCTACTCGGCAACGGCGCTCATCTTCGGGATCCTCCGAAAAGAGATGGCGTTCGAGACCCTTGCCATCCTCGCGGGCACCGCCGACCTCGGGGCGGTGCTCTCGTCGCTGCAGCTCTACATATTCGCGGTCGTGACCGTCCTCTTCGTCCCCTGCCTCGCGACGATAACCGTTCTCCTGCGCGAGGTCGGCTCCAGGATCACGCTCGGGATCACGGTCTACACGGTCGCCCTCGGGCTCCTGATCGGAGGTCTTATCCACTATCTCCTGGCATAACTGGTATTACAAGATGTACACCTACGAAACCGGCATTCCGATGATCGACAGGGAGTACGGGGGCCTGCGGGCCGCATCAAATGTTCTCCTTCTGGCGCCTCCTCTCTCCTACGCGGAGCTCCTGGCATATCGGATAGCCTCTCCCCGGTCGGGGGAATGGGCTGTCGGCATCTCGACCGACGAGCGTGCTTCCGACGCCGTCGATGCGTTCCGCAGGTTTGGGGCCGGCAGGGGGCGGGTCGGGATCATCGACGCGGTCACGAAGAGTTCGGTGCCCACCCTGCGGGACACGGCGAGGGCTAAGTTTGTCACGAGCCCTCTCGACCTGACCAGCATGGGGATCAAGTTCTCCCGGATGGTGGAGGATATGTGGAAGGAAGGAGTGATGGCCGATCCTCCGGGCCCGATGCCTCCGCCGATCCGGCTCTGCCTCCACTCGGTCTCGACGCTTCTTATGTACGCACAGCTGGAGGTGACGTACCGGTTTCTCCATGTGATCACCAACAGGGTGAAGAAACTGGAGGGGATCGGGATCTACATCCTCAACAGCGAGTCGTTCGACGAGCGAACCGTCGCCACGATCAAACAGTTGATGAGTACGGTCATCGAGGTGCGGGCTGAAGACGGGGGAGGGACGGTGCCGCGGGAGTTCCGCATCCTCGGCGTCCATGGCAGGACGACCCCCTGGATCCGTTACTTCTACGATGATGGAACGCTGACATTTGATGAATGATGACGGAACCCGTGCAGTTGTATCCCGGCTGCGTTCTGCCCCCCGTCCCGGGAGTGAGGTACCGATGCTGACGTTCGTGGGTCTCGGGCTCTACGACCTCGAGGATATATCGGTCAAAGGCCTTCTCTACGTTAGAGACGCCGATGCTGTCTTTTTAGAGGCGTATACCTCGCGGTTGATGGGAACGGACGTCGCTGCGATGGAAGCGTTCTTTGGGAAGAAGATCCGGGTCCTCGGCCGGGAGGACGTCGAGCAGCACCCCCGCGAGATCCTTGATTGTGCCGCTGCCGGCCGGGTGGCGTTCCTGACCGGAGGAGACCCCATGGTCTCGACGACGCATGCCGACCTCCGGTTGCGGGCGGCCGCCGCCGGGATCGAGACCTCCATCATCCACGCCTCCTCCATATCGAGCGCGGTCTCGGGCCTCTCGGGCCTGCAGAACTACCGGTTCGGAAAGTCCTGTTCGGTGCCGTTCCCCGCGAAGGGCTGGTTCCCGACGGCTCCAATCGAGACGGTCGCGGCGAATCTCGCGCTCAACCTTCATACGCTCGTCTACCTCGATATCCAGAACGATCGCTACATGCGCGTCCCGGAGGCGATCGCCGTTCTCGAGGAGATGGCGGAGAAGCGCGGCATCGAACCGCCCGCGCTCTACGTGGGGATCGCCCGGGCGGGGTCGGAGCGGCCGGTGGTTGCCGCCGGAACCGGCGCGAAGCTCAAGGAGACGGACTTCGGCCCTCCGCTCCATATCCTCGCCGTGCCGGCGGAGCTCCACCCGATGGAGCGCGAGTACCTGGAGACGTTCGCCGGCCTATGATCCTCGATGACTACGGCGCTCTCTACGGAGAGGCCCTTTCCCTGGCCGGGATTGCCGTCCCGGAGGAGACCCTCCTCTACCGGGCGGCCGGGGAGGTGCTCGAGATGGCTATCGCCTATCACGGCGACGGGTTTGCCTTTCTCCACTCGGGCGACCGGGTGAACGCCCTCGCCGCGTTTGCCTACGGGCTCGGCTGGCTCGACGCAGGTTCATACCTCGGGCTGCTCGAGCCTTCCAGTACCCACCCCCCACAGACGGTGGACGCGTGCATACCGGAATCGCAGGATTACCATCTCGAGGAGAAGACGCACCGCTACCGGCGGATGCTCGATGCGGCCCTCGCGGCGGTTGAAGCGGCGGCGGACGAGGCGAGCCCGCTTCATGCAGGAGCCGGGGAGTTCTATTCGGCGGCACGCACCTGGTATGCGGAAGGTGCGGAATACCTCGATGCGGGGGACCGTGTCGCCGCCCTCGCCCGGTTCAGTTACGGCTATGCCTGGCTCGATGCCGGCATCCGCGCGGGGCTGTTTCGGATAACCGGGGACCGGGGCCTCTTCACCGTCTAGGATCCGGGTTTCCCGCGGATCCCCGGTTCTATCGATTTTTCGATAAAACCATCGTTAAATAGTAGCCGCACGATATTTTATTAATAAAAATTCGGGTGTTTCGCCCCCGTGTTGCCCGCGTCCGCAAACGGCTGCAGCAACAGGGGTGAGGTGGACTGTCTGCGTGCCGTCCCCGTGCCCGGGAGCGTAGAGGATGAAGAGGTCTCAGTGGAAGTGGCTGCTCGTCTCGCTCAGTTTTAGCGCTCTTGTCATGGCGGGCGTTCTGTACTTCACCGTCGACGAGTCGACGATCGGACACCTCAGCCGGATAAACCCGGTCTACCTGATCCTTGCCGTCCTCCTTCACATCGTCTCGCTCGTCTTCTGGGCGCTCCGCATCAAGTTGATGTCGGCGTCGCTCGGCTACCGGGTACACCTCACGCACTGCCTGAACCTGGTGCTGGCGAACATGCTCGTTGCGGCGGTGACCCCCTCCCAGGCGGGCGGGGAACCGGTCAGGGTTCACGAACTCTACAGGGCAGGCGTTCCGGTCGGAGACGCCACCGCCGTCGTCATCATGGAGCGGATCCTGGATGGGATCGTTCTCGGGGCACTCGGGGCCTTCGCCATGCTCTTCCTCGGCAGTTACTGGAGCAGCCTCGCCTCGGGGTTCAGCGGGTTGAGCGCCATGATGTACGCCGCCTGGATCTTCGTCACCTTCTTCGTGCTGGTCTTCGTCTACTCCGTCAAGAACCCGGACTACCTCAAGAGAGCGCTCAAAGGGATCTCGCGGTGGGTCGACCGCCGCTGGCACTTAAAGCGGCTCGAGAACCTGCTGGAGACGATCGACCGCGAGGTGGACAACTTCAACCGGGGGCTCGTCAAGTTCGTGAACCACGGCAAGAGCGGCCTCGTGTGGGGGATGCTCTTCACCCTGCTCTTCTGGATCTCGGAGTTCGTCATCGCGTCGCTGCTTCTCATAGGTCTCGGGCAGCCCGCGTATCTCATCGAGTCGTTCGTCGTCCAGCTCGTCATCGCCATCATCATGATGATCCCGCTCACCCCCGGCGGCTCGGGCGTTGCGGAGATCGGCGCCACGTCGCTCTACAGCCTCTTCGTCCCGTCGGCGATCGTGGGCGTCTTCGTCCTCCTCTGGCGGTTGATCTTCTACTACCTGAACATCCTCCTCGGTCTCCTTTCGAGTCTCGTCATTGTCCGGCGCGAGTTTCTCGCCCGCGCCAAAAAACAGCGGTGATTGATCCCAAGGTTTAAACACCAGAAGGCTGATGTCAGGTGATCACATGACGGCTCAAAGTTGCAGGGTGCAGGGTGTGTTCATGTCGGTGAGCGAGATGGGAGCAGCGCCGACCGTTGTCCTGGATGCCGGGAGCGACAGCACGATACCCATCTACGTCGGACTCTGGGAAGCAATCTCGATCAGCAACGCGCTCAACAGCGAGATGCTCCCCCGCCCCATCACCCACGATCTCATCGTCGAGATGTTTCGGAACTTTGAGATCGCTCTCGATTCCCTGCACATCGATTCCCTGGAGGAGGGGGTCTTCTACGCGAAACTCCATCTCCGGCAGGGATCGCGAACGGAGATCATGGACTGCCGGCCGAGCGACGGGATAGCCATCGCTCTGCGCTACCGGGCGCCGATCATGATCGAGGATACGGTCGTGGAGACGGCGGCGGTAAAGAAGGATGATCTCCCGAGGATGGTCGACCTGAAGGAGTACCTCTGATTACTTCCGGCGAGATGCGAGTTCGTCGAGCACGTCACCGACATCGGTGCCGGATGCCCTGAGCGCCACCAGCAGGTGGAAGAGGAGATCGGCCGCTTCGGAGACCGTCCTTTCCGGAACCTGGTTCTTGGCGGCAAGGATGAACTCGACCGCCTCTTCGCCGACCTTTTCGAGGGACTTGTCGACTCCTTTCCGGTGAGTCAGGACGGAACTGACATAACTCTCGGCGGACGGGTGCTCTGCCCGGTCCTGGATGACCTGCCAGACTTCTTCGAGGATGGTCCAATCACGCATGGGCATCAACTCCTGTCAGCACCTCGCCGAGTTCGGTATCGAAGTACCGGGCAAGGAGGAGCCGTGCCTTCTCGATGGTGCATCCGCCTTTCCCTATGGCGATGCCGAGGTCGCTTGAGCTGATGTATACTGCGAGTTTCTCGTCGTCTCCTTTCGCGACGCCGACGACGTCGGCAGGCTTGAAGACGTTCTTCGCGAATTGCTCGATCTGGGGGGAATATTCGACCATCTCGATGCGTTTTCCGAGAACCCTCTGCATCTTGCGGATATTGCTCCCCTTCCGGCCGATGGCGAGACCCATGTCTCCTTCTTTTATGAGGTATACTATGCGGTCGAAGCGCTCGTCGATGATGCAGTCCAGCGCGGTCGCCCGGGTAAGAATTCTCAACTCTTCGATATATCTTCGTTCTTTAAAGCATATTGTTCGTATCATTGAAGCAGTCCCCGATGGGAATGATGCGGTATGATATAGTCGCTCACGGGATATATATCTGAGTACCCCGGGCGTCGGGGGGAAGGAGTGCGAAGCGCAGGTGGGGTGAGGGCTACAAAGAAGAGCCTTACGCAATGGAGACAGGGGAGGGGGTGAACCCCCTCGCACCTATCGGTGCTCAAGCTCGCTTCGCTCGCACTTCCCACCTGACGGTGGTCAAGCTCCGGTTCTACAAACCGTCGCACTCCCCACCTGACGGTGGTCAAGCTCCGGTTCTACAAACCGTCGCACTCCCCACCTGACGGTGGTCAAGCTCCGGTTCTACAAACCGTCGCACTCCCCACCTGACGGTGGTCAAGCTCCGGTTCTACAAACCGTCGCACTCCCCACCTGACGGTGGTCAAGCTCCGGTTCTACAAACCGTCGCACTCCCCACCTGACGGTGGTCAAGCTCCGGTTCTACAAACCGTCGCACTCCCCACCTGACGGTGGTCAAGCTCCGGTTCTACAAACCGTCGCACTCCCCGTCGGCCCCGCCCCCAATGGCGATATCCCCACAGTCCACTGCTTGGGAAGATGCTGGAGACGGATGGAGTCCCGGGAGAAAAACCGTGCACGGCTTCCCACCGGCTATCGTCATGCACTGCCCCCGCCCCTCGTGGGCGGGTGAGGAGGCCGAAGGCCGGGCGGGGTGGGGGTTACAAGTGCCCGTGTACAAGGTGGAGACAGGGGTGGGGGCTACAGGGAGAAAGCGATAGGTTCTGCCGACAGGGAAAGCGAGCCGGATCCATCCTCCGAACCCCGTATCCTCCGGACGGCGGCCCGCACCCGGGGCGCGAAAAATCCCACTAGCACTTCTGCAGGATGATCTTGATCGTCGCTCCTTCCTCCGGTTTTCCGGGAACCCGATCGGCCGCCCAGACGCGTCCGCCGTACCGGTTCACGAGGGTCTTGACGATATGAAGCCCGAGACCCCTGCCCCCGGAGGGGGTTTTGCTGCCCTCCCGGCTGAAGCGGTCGAAGATGTTCGGCTTTAAGTGATCCGGTATGCCGATGCCGGTGTCGGCGACGGAGAGCACCACGGTGTCGCCGGTCTCCATGACGGATATCTCGATCCTGACCTTCATGCCGCCGAACTTGATGCTGTTGCTGATCAGGTTGGAGATGGTGTGCTCAAGAAGGGGATTTGCCCAGACCATGCAGGTTCCGCCTTCATACCTGATATCGATGCCCGCGTACCGCTGCATCTGGTCGCGGACGGCGGCGGAGAGGTCGACCGGTTCCAGGCGGATGCTGTGCTTGTTGAGCGTGGTCAGCAGTTCGACGTTCTTGATGACGTTGATCCCCTGCTCGATCGTGATCTTGACCCTCTGGGCGAGTTCCGCCTCTTCGTCGGAGAGCCGGTCGCGGAGCATCTCGATGATCGTTGCCGCAACCATGCTGGTGTTGTAGATGTCGGTGCCGAGCAGGTCGAGGTAGAGGCTGGAGAGCCGGCTGGCCTGTTCGCAGGCGATCTCCCGGGTGATCTCCCGGCCTACCCCGGTCGCGGCCACGATCCTCCCGGAAGCGTTATGCAGGGGGTGGATGGCGATCTGGAACGACCGCTCCTCACCGCGCCACGCGAATGTCCGGGTTTCCGATACGGCCTCCGCCGTCTCGATGACCCGGAACGCCGCTCCGGTCAGAAAGTCAGCCTCCTCCGGCGGAAACAGCACATGGGGTGTTCTGCCCACGACCCCTTCCGGGTTTACGCCCTGGTTCCAGCCGCCGGTCCAGAAGAACTGGGTGAAGATGCCGTCCCTGTTGAGCGTGAAGATCATGTCGGGCAGGGTGCTTGCCAGGATCTGCACCTGCTCCTCCGGCACTCCGCGGGACTCTTCGGCCACCATCTCCTATGGAGCGTCGCGGATGGTCTCGACCGCACCGATCTGTCGGCCGCCGGTATCGTAGAGGGGGGCGGCCATGCAGACGACCGCTCTCCCGGATCTCGTGGGGATGCGCGACTCGGCGAGCAACTCTTCGCCTTCGTGGTGCAGCAGGTGGTAATGGCCGCTCCCGGCTTCACTGTGAGTCAGGATACAGTTTGCCAGTGTGGGGCACGCCTCCCCGAACAGCGCTTTTCCATGGACGTACTCACCTTTTCCAACGATCTCTTCCGCCGGAACGCCGGTGTACCGCTCCATGCTGTTGTTCCAGATGATCACCCGCCCCTCGCAGTCGAGGACGAGCGCCGGCTGCTGGAGGTGGTTGAAGATACTCATGGGTATCTGGCTGCGATTCATGGACTCCCTGACTCTTTGCTGCTCTGTCTTCAAACGCATCACCCGGGAACTGTTCTCGTCCCGCAATGCCGCGAGAAGGGCCTCTCGCCTGGATCTCCGGGCGAGTCCTCCGTGCCGGCCGATACGGTGCCCCATGCATATTATCGTTTGGGGCGAACGCACAGGAGAAATGTCTGGAGCAGCCGGTTAAAAGAGTGTTCATTTATCTTCTGCAAAATATACTTTCGAATGGATTTATTATATATATCTTCCCAGTTCGTTCCCATTTAGACCGGGCTGATTTCCCACAACTACTCCCTATTGCGTGAGTGACTCCACAAATGCCCGTATTGATCCGTCTTTTGCGATCCGGTGCCGGGACGCGACTCCGGCGGATCGCGTCTATAACGTAGATTAATATTTGAGTATTTGCAGATCATAGTTGATGTTCGGACGTTACAGAGGCACTTTTCGCCGTGAATACAACGATATTCTGGTGGAAGCCGAGAGCGCCGGAGGTCTCCTGACCTACCGGCGCAGGTGCGAAGGGAAGACGTTCGAGCGGATCCTGGTCTCGAATACGGGGGAGGTGGTCATCAACCCGGTCGAGCCGGTCAACCTCCCCAAGGAGATCACGAATTTCCTGCAGGTGGAGTTCTCCCCGATGATGATCGAGCCCGGCGCTTCCCGGACGGTCTACCTGAAGTTCCCCGTCGAGATCGGCGTCTTCGTGGAGTCTGCGCGGGATATCGAGGTGCTGGATGTTTTTGCTCTCGGCACCCAGAAATATGCGCTCTACGGCTCGCCGACGAATGGGGTCATCGCCCGGTACTACGAGAGCGTGGTCTACCCGGAGATCCCTTCCGTCGATCCCTTCCGCGAGGGGGTGATGGAACTCTCCATCCACAATACCTGCCGCGAGTGGGTGGAGGTGTCCCGGGTTGTCTTTGAGAGTACCGATATGAAGATCTACTACGGTGACTTCGTGGCGGCCACCGCCACGATGAAACTTCTCACCAAGACTATGGCGGAGACGGACTTCATCGACGCCCCGCTCCGGCCCGGGATGGTGAAGTCCGTCGAGCTCTACACGGCCCGCAAGATCCCGGCTATCGACCGCGGATACCTGATGGAGTGGGGTCTCTGATGGCGTTCAACGTGACAGAGATCTTCGAGATCCCGATCGGCGTCGGGGATATCACCGTCGAGCGCCTCCTGTACTTCGCCGTTATCCTCACGGTCGGCGTTATAATCGCGAAGGTTGTCGCGACGAACGTCCGGCGGGCTCTCTCGGAACGGTTGCCCGTGAACGAGCGCGAACTGCTCGCGAAACTGGTCTACTACGTCATCATCGTCTGGGCGTTCGTCGTCGCTCTCCCGCAGCTCGAATTCGACCTCTCCGGTCTCCTGGTGGCCGGGGGCATCGCCGGGCTGGTCATCGGTTTTGCGAGCCAGAGCGTTGTTTCCAACCTGATCTCCGGGCTCTTTTTGATGTTCGAGCACCCGATCCGGATCGGCGACAACATCAACGTCGCCGACGTGAGCGGGAGTGTCGAGGACATCCGTGTCCTCTCGACCGTCATCAAGACCTATGACGGGATCTACATCCGGATCCCAAACGAGAAGGTCTTCACCTCGAACATCACGAACTACGTCCATAACGCGGCCCGGAGGTTCGAATACCGGATCGGCATCCGGTACCAGGACGACGCCAATGCAGCGATCCGGATCGCACGAGAGGTCATCGAGACCCACCCCTTCGCGCTCAAGAGCCCGGCGCCGTCGGTCTTCGTCGATAATCTGGGGGACAACAGCGTCAACCTGACCGCCTACATCTGGGCGCCGGCCCGGAACTGGTGGGACGTCCGGACGGATCTCCTCTGGAAGATCAAACAGGCGCTTGAAGAGAACGGCATCGAGATACCCCTCCCGCAGCGTACCGTCCGGTTTGTGGACGGGTCTGAGGGGAAGAACCGGGGTGGGGAGATGAACGGAGAGGACGAGTAACCCTACTTTACCCCACCCGGTGCGTCTTCCCGACGCCGCCGGGCAAGAACGACTCCGGGTAGCGCTCCGCGAGTTCCTCGATCCGGTTGGTGCAGTGCGACACCGAGAGGTACGCCACCCCTGCGAGCGCGTCGATCTCCTCGCCGGAGACGGTGTGGACCCCGCCGATGATGCCCCGAACCGGCCCGAGATCCGAGACCCGCTCGATGATCCGGCCGATGTGGGGATGTGCGCACCCGGTGACGACCAGGTAACCACCCGGCGTCGATAGTACGAGCGACTGCTCCCGGATATCCGTTCCGAGCGGCCCGGTCACGGCGATGCCGTTCGCGATCTCCGTCCGCTCCGTCACGATCCGCGGCTCGGTATACTTCCGGATCAGCGAGAGCGTCGTTTCCGAGAATGCGTCGTGGACATAGACCTCAATTGCCGGGTTTGCAGCAAGAACCGCTTCGATGCCGCCGGTATGGTCCCAGTGGTCGTGGGAGAGGACGAGGCGCCGGATGCCCGCAGGACCGATGCCGAGCGCCCGCATATTGGATAGGAGCACGTCTCCTTTAGCCCCGGTGTCGAAGAGCAGCCCCGCTTCCTCTATCAGGCAGGAGAATCCCCAGTCCGCCGTGAGCCCCTCACGGCAGGGGATGTTGTTGTAGACTTCGGTCACTGTGAACATAGAAAAGACTCCGCCTTTTTGGTCTCTCCTCAGAGGCGATTATGCTTTCCGATGGGGCAGTCCGGGGTTCGGAGCCCCCGGATCTCACAGACGAAAAAGAGGTGGTAGAGGTGATCAGGAGATGATGTAGGAGATGGAGACGGTGGCGGTCACGTCGATCTCGCCGACCTCGAGCGGGGTTGCGACGGCTGAACCCGCCGCCTTCTCCATCATATTGTAGCGACCGTCGTAGGCCATGGGCACGTAGCTGCCGCCGACGTTGACCTCTTTGACGTCGACGATGGTCTTGCCGATGGCCGCGGCGACGGCGTCGGCGTCACCCCGTGCCTGTGCGACCGCGGCGGTCAGGGCCTGCGACCGGAACTCCTGCTGCTTTGCGTCGCTCAGGGTGAACGCGAACCGGTTGACCTTGTTTGCACCGTTCGCGACCGCGAGGTCGACGATCTCGCCTGCGCGGTTCACGTCGTTCATCGTGACCTCGAGGCTGTTGACGACCCGGTAGTACTTGACCTTCGACGTTGTCAGGCCCCGGCTGTCGGTCTCGGTCACCGGGATGATGTTGTAGCCGGCGGTCCTGATGTCTTTCTCCGGGATGCCCGCCCTCTTCAGTGCGTTGACCACAGCGTCCATCCTCTCGGCGTTCTGCTGCTGTGCTGTCTTGACGTCGGTGTTCTCGGTCTCGACCGCGAAGACGACGACGGCCTCATCAGGCGTGGTCGTCACTTTGCCCGTGCCGGAGACATGGATCAGTTTGTCCCTGGATTCCTCCGGCAACTGTGCGGTGACGTTGCCGATCACCGCGGCACAGAGAACCATCAGGGCGATCCCCAGAAGTGCTGCTTTTCCTCGCATAGATATCAATCATCTCTTGATTCGGTCAAAATAAATATCTTGCTTTAGCTACGAGATTTTTCGTAGTTTAAATCGGACGGATCGGGAAACCCGACATTTCTCTCTGGAATTCCTGTGCGGTTCACCCGTCACCGGCATCGGTTCGCCATCCGGCCGCCGCCACCAGGCGGGCGATCAGAACGGCGATGTAGAGCGTCCCGCTCACGGTCTCGAGCACGGCGAGCGATCTGGCCTGGTCGGTGATCGGCGTGATGTCGCCGTAACCAAGCGTCGCAAGGGTGACGAAACTGTAGTAGATGAACGCAGGAAAGGTGAGAACCTCTCCCGGCCCGGCCGAGAACGATCCCGGGGTGATGCCCTCGACGAGATCGTAGGCCGTCGCCCAGGTGAGACCCATGAGGAGGTAGACGGAGACCGCGCCGTAGATGGTGTCGGTGGTGATCCGCTGTGTCCCGAGCACCCTCGAGAGGCCGACAAGCGCGGTGAAGGCGTAGAAGAGGAGCGTGAAGACGCTCTCGGCGCTGCCGAGTGCCGGGTTCCCGGTGATGACCTGGAGCCAGCCGAGGCCGAAGGCGGGGACAGCGAGGAGGACGGCAATCACGACCTGCCGTCGCCGATTGCTCACGGCGTAGACACCGGTGATCAGGACGAAGGACGAGAGCACCTTCAGGGCGACCGGGCCGCTCGGCCCTGCGCTCACGTAGGGGTAGACGGCGAGCAGGAGGACGAGCGACGCGAGGAGGTAGTGGAACTGCATCTTTCTCGCGCGTGCGAGGTACCGGGAAAGAAGGTTCTTCACGGCTTCTCCGCTCCTGCATCGCCCGTCAATGCCTCGATCGCCTCGAGGAGTTCGGCGGCGGATTGGTAGCGGTCGCCGGGATCTTTGGCGAGGCACCGGAGGATGATCGGGTCGAGTCGTGCAAGTTTCGGGTCGATCTCCGAGGGAGGGACGGGCTGCTCGCGGATGATTGCTTCGGCCAGCCCGGCGAGGCTCTCGCGGGCGTTGGGCGGCTTCCCCGTCACCAGTTCGTAGAAGACGGCGCCGAGCTGGTAGATGTCCGTCCGTGCGTCGGCCCTGCCGAACCGTTCCGGGGCGATCTGCTCCGGGGCCGCGTAGGCGAGGGTGAACCCTGCGATGGCGGTGTCCCGGCTCGCCGCCAGTGTCGTGCTCATCCCCCAGTCGGTGATCTTCGGCGTCAGGTCGCCGGAAAGAAGGATGTTGCTTGGCTTGATGTCCCGATGAATCACACCCTTTTCGTGGGCGTAGGCGATCCCTGCGGTGATGCCTGCAGCGATGCGGACGGCGGTCTCCGGCGGGAGGGGTTTTTCCAGGCCCTCCAGCGTCCGTGGGAGGTATTCCATCTCGACAAATGGGACCGGGAGGATGTTGACCGAGTAGACCGCCACGATGTTTTCGTGGACGAGGTCTTCCCAGAACCGCATCTCCTTCATGAAGGTCCTCCCCGTCGCCTCGTCGTAGGCGGCCGGGATCTTCACCGCTACGGTTCGACGGTCATCGCGCCGGACCGCCGAGAAGACCTGCCCGAGCCCTCCTCTCCCGACAAAGGCGACCCGGTCGTAGCGCTCCGCAAGTTCGGGTGGGAACCCTGCCGGGCGGGAGAGCACTGTCCGGTATGCATCGGCAAGGATGGTCGCGGCGGCCCCTGTCTCCTCTCCGGCCGGCCGCTTCAGGTACCAGGCGCCAACGACCCCTCCACCGAGCAGTACGAGAGCCAGAGCGACCCCGAGCCAGGGGGACGGGCTATTGTCGGCCGGATTATCCTGTTCGGGGGCAGCCCCCCCGGTCGGGGTTGCCGTCGCCACTGTCGGGGTTCCGCCGGGGGTGACGGTCGGGTCAGCCGGGGGCTGAGGTGTGGGCGTCTCTTCTGGTGCACCTCCGCCCTTGTTCGGGCCGGAACCGGCGTTCTTATCGTTGTTAGGGCTATTTCCGGCGGATTCGATGCCCTGGGGGGAGGCGCTTGAGTGTTCGGGCGGCCCTCCGGCGCCCGAGACGGCAGGAGCGAAGGCTGCGAGAAGCAGCGCGGCGACGAAGAGCAGGACGGCCGCTCGCCCGGCCCGGTCAGGCGGCATCCGGCACCGGCACCCCCCCGGGAATGACGAAGACGAGGGTTGCCCCCGGCGCGCCTTTCGCGAGTTCAATGAGGTCCCCGTCGTGAAGTTCCCGCTGCTTGCCCGGTTCAAGCGGCGTGCCGTTCACGAAGGTGCCGCCCGTGCTGCCGCAGTCCTCGATCAGCCAGGTGCCGTCCACCCGGCGGCGGGTGAGCCGGGCGTGCGGCTTCGAGACGCGGGTGACCGCCGCGTATGCCTCGCCGAGGACGATCGCCTCTCCGGCCCGTTCGGGCGTTCCCGGGTCAGCCCGGCCTACGGGGATGCTCTCCCCGGCGAGCGCAAAGACCCTGCCGTCCTCCGCGCCCCCGAGGAGGATGACGGCCGGGGGCTGCCCGGAGAACTCTCCCGAGAACGTCTCCCGGACACCGGCGAGTCTTTTCGCGAGCACGGAGTCCGTGAGGGTCAGTCTCAGGTTCGCAAACAGTCCGAGGCTCCTTGTGATCGCTTCGAGCCCCCCGGGCACGATCGAGTATTTCCAGACCGGATGAACCCCCTTTGCGGTCGGGCGCGAGAGGCCGGCCTCTTTGCGGACGACCCCGATACTCATCAGTTTGTCGAGATGCTTCTTTGTGTTCTCGTAACTCGTCTCGATCGCGGCCGAGATCTGCCGGACGTCCTTCGGGCTTCGTTCGATGGCTTTCAGAATCTTCAAACGCGTGCTGCTGCTCAGCACGTCCAGGTATTCGGAGAGCTCCTGCAGGTCGTCGTTGTCTACATCGAGGATAAGCGTTCTTGAGTCGTCGTCGGTCATAGGCTCTCGTGCGGGACTCCGTTGCTGTATGTTTTAACGAGGTCTCTGATGAAGGTTGTGCACCACGACGGGCGGCGAACCGTGCCGGCACGCTCCGGTTGACGCCGCCCGGTGCACGGTCGTACCCCGGATCATATTTTATACGAAGGGTGCGATCGGGGGCGGCATGCTTGGAGATATCGAGACCCTGCAACGGCAGGCCATGATGGTGGAGATCGAGGAGATCATCCAGGCGACGCCCGACTACACCGATGTCAGGGAGGCGCTCCGTTCGTTGAACTTCATACCGGAGCAGGACGATGCCGACGTTGCGATATGGGTGCAGCCCGAACTCGGGATCTTCGTCCTCCTGCAGATGAACCTCGGGGGCGGGTATGCGGGCTACCGGGTGGTCGCCTCCGACGACCTGGAAGGCCGCGATGAGAGTCCTGTCGGTTTCAACGCCCGGTAGGGGGTCTCTCCCTTCGAGACCCGCCGGCAGGCTCACTCTTCGATCGCCTCCACCGGGTCAGATTTATCCGGGCGTATGCAGTATGGTTGGCGCATGCCGGAACAGGTTCCTATCGACCGGGATGCACAGGAGGCCATGGAGGCCAGGATCAGGGAGATGTTCGCCGCGAACCCCACCTACGACGAGGTCCGGGAGATCCTCGGATCGCTCGGGTTCCAGGCAAAGGAGGACAGGCCCGCCCTTGCTCTCTGGGAGAGCGGCGAGCACGAACTCTTCGTGCTGGTTCATATCGACCCGAAGACCGGGACGTTGCGCGACCACGCGGTGAGCACTTTCGAGGAGATGGAGGGGTTCGAGTAGTCCCGGTTCACATCCGGTTCGTAAATAGCCCGATATACCCTGCGATGAGCGCGATGATGAAGACGAGCAGGTAGACCGGGAGCGTAAGCACCTTCTCGAAGACGAAGAAGAATTCAAGATCGGTGATCCCGGCGAAGAACAGAAAGAACCTGGCGATGAAGATGACCAGGAGCACGGCACCGAATGCGCCGAAGATCGGGCCGGGGAGGTTCAGGGGGAGTGGAAGCGCCCCGAAGAGGTCGCCGACGAGGAAGATGACCGATATCAGGATGAGCAGCCCGAGGTTGGCGTTGAGGAACTCGACGACCTGGAGGAAGATCGGTATCCGGACGTAGGCGCCAGCGAGGATGTTCAAGATGCCGAGCACGATCAGGAAGACGACGATCCCGACAACTCTCGAGACGAGGACTTCGGCAATCGACTCCTTTTTGCGCTCGCCCATGCGATCCTTCCTCGTGATTGAAAGACCTTCCGAACATATGGAGTTACCGCCCGGGGCTTCTTCGGCCGCCCGGAGATCACAACCTTCAAGTAGGCCCCGGTGATGAATGAATCAGGAATTGCAGTTCCTCTGCCTTCCGGTTCCGGGTGAACGTCATGGAGAACCACTCAAGGGTGACGAACGTCGAGGTCGCGGCGATCCTCTACGAGGTCGCCGATCTCCTGGAGATCAAGGGCGTCCGGTTCAAGCCGCAGGCATACCGGCGGGCGGCGCTGGCGATCGAGACGCTGCCGGAGAGTATCGGCGATCTCGAGCGGAGAGGCGATCTCGACGAGATTCCCGGGGTGGGGAGAGCCATCGCCGCGAAGATCCGCGAGATCCTCGAGACCGGCAGCCTTGGATACCTCTCCTCTCTCCGGGCAGAACTCCCGGAAGGCGTGCAGCACCTTACCCGGCTCGAGGGGATCGGGCCGAAGAAGGCGATCGCCCTCTCCCGGGAACTCGGCGTCAGGACGGTCGACGACCTGGAGGCGAAGGCGTTGGCCGGTCGGATCCGCGATCTGCCCGGTTTCGGGGAGAAGACCGAAGCGAATATCCTCGCGAGCATCCAGTTGAGTCGGACGGCAGAGGAGCGCCGTCTTCTCGGAAAGATCCTTCCCGTCGCCAGGGATATCGAGCGGCGGCTTGCCTCGCTCCCGTCTGTCCGTCAGGTGAGCCTCGCCGGGTCGATCCGCCGGAGGAAAGAGACGATCGGGGACGTCGACATCCTCGCCACCTCAGCGCGTCCCGAGGAGGTGATGGAGGTCTTCGCCACCCTCCCCGGGGTCGAGCGCGTCCTCGTCCGGGGGACGACGAAGACCTCGGTGGTGCTCTCGACCGGCATCCAGGTCGATCTGCGGGTGGTGGAGGACGAACATTTCGGAGCCGCCCTCCAGTACTTCACGGGCTCGAAAGAGCACAACATCGTCATGCGCAAACTCGCGATCGCGAGGAACTGGCGGTTGAACGAGTACGGGCTCGTCGACCTTGCGACCGGCGGGGCGGTCGCGGGAGAGGACGAGGCCGGGATCTACCGCGCCCTCGGTCTCGCCTGGATCGAGCCGGAACTCCGGGAGAACCGGGGCGAGTTTGAGGCTGCCCGAACCGGAACCCTCCCCGATCTCGTCGGTTACGACGTGATCAGGGGCGACCTCCATGTCCACACCACCTGGAGCGAGGGCGCTCATTCCATCGAGGAGATGGCACAGGCAGCCCGGACGCTCGGCTACGAGTACATTGCCATCTGCGACCATGCAGAGAGCCTCCGTATCGCCCGCGGCCTCTCCCCCGGGCGTCTTGCCGACCAGATGCGGGAGATCGAGCGGATCAACCGGGAGAGCGATGACGAATTCACCCTTCTTACCGGCACCGAGTGCAACATCGGCATGGACGGCACGATCGACCTCCCGAACAGCGTCCTCGCCGACCTCGACGTGGTGGTGGCAAGCGTTCACTCGGGGTTCAAGCAGTCCGAGAGCGAGATGACCGAACGGGTGCTCGCGGCGATGCAGAACGATCACGTCGATATCATCGGCCACCCGACAGGAAGGATACTCCTCTCCCGTGAACCCTACCGGATCGATCTCGCCGCAATCTTCGAAGCCGCGGCAGCGCTCGGGGTGCTTATGGAGATCAACGCGTTCCCGGCCCGGCTGGACCTCTCCGACATCAATGCCCGTTCGGCCCGCGGGGCAGGCGTCCGGTTCTCGGTCGCCTCGGATGCCCATCGCCGTGAGAACCTCCGGTATATGGAACTCGGCGTCGCGACCGCCCGGCGGGGGTGGCTAACGGCCGGCGATATCGCCAACACCCGGCCGCTTTCAGAACTAAGAAAAATCCTGCGCTCTTAGGGAGTTACCCGGCTGCCTGCTCCTGCTTGGCGCTGACGATATCCACGAGTTCGATCTCGAATGTCAGGGGCTGGCCGGCAAGGGGATGGTTTGCGTCCAGCGTCACGGTCGACTCCGAGACGTCGCTCACAACGACGACGGCCGCCTGGCCGTCCGGCTGCTGAACCTGGAGTTGCTGGCCGGGTTCGGGGTTGATCTCCTCGGGGAACTGTCCCCTGTCCACCGTGATGGTCATCTCCTCGCGGTGTGGGCCGTATGCCTCTTCGGGCGGGACCCTCATCGTCTTCGTCTCTCCCGGCTCCATGCCGACCACGGCCCGCTCGAACCCGGGGATGATCTGGCCGCTGCCGATGGTGAACTCGATAGGCGTTCGTTCTTCTGACGTGTCAAAGACCGTTCCGTCTTCAAGTTTTCCGGTGTAGTGCACCTTTACGGTGTCGCCTTCTTTTGCCTGCGCCATACTACATCACCACCCGGGGCGTTGTTGCCGATCCCTATTTATGCATGCCGGTTGGTCGCGGTTAGCCGGATCTCGGGGAATTTACCGGCCATTTTATCCCGGCCGGGATTCCCTGAACTATCCCGGCTCGCGAAGGCCGGCGGATCTTCATCTACCGCCCTTTCGGATGGCGTGCAGAACCCCTATCACGCCCTTCACATCGTAGCCGGGCGTCCGCTCTATCTCAAAATCGTAGTGCTCCCCGATGTAGTCGAGGAGCCTCCTGTTCACCGGCCCCCCGATCGGGGGCATGTGGAGTTCCATCTCGATCCGGCGCACCCCATCAAGGTGTTGTGGCCTGATGAACCACTCCGCCCCCTCGCAGTCGCACTTTAAGAAGTCGCACCCCCCGGCCGCGGCGGCGAACTCCTCGAGGGTGCAGGTCGTCACGGCGAGGGTTCTCTCTCCCCAGGCGATCCGGACTCTCTCCCCCGTGCCGAGCGCCCCGTCCACCACATCGACACCTCCGCCGTTTCGTGCGACGTTCTCCCGGAGCGCCTCTGTGAGGATGGGTTCGACGGCCAGCACGTGCCTCGAACGACGGGCGGCCCGGATGCAGAAAGCGCCCACGTTGGCCCCGATGTCCAGGACGATCTCGTCGGGCCGGATGTCGTCGAAGCGGTACTCGCCGACGACGTAGACGGCGTCGGCTCCGTGCGGCATCCTCCTGAAGGTTACCCCGTCGGGGGTGGTGAACAGGGACGTGTTCCCGGGATCGATGCCGGGTTTCCCGGCGTGATTTCGATACATCGCACCGTATAGTGTTGGGAATCCTCCCTATATGGGCATTGCTTCTTCATTTCTTTCGGCGCGTCGCCTTCTCCGTCTCTTGCGCTCTCCGGATCCGCATCGTCCCGGGGCTCCGAATTTTTTCACCTTATTAACCCTTTTTGTCCCGGGCATCGTTGGTCTGCATCGCCGGAATCGATATACTATGGACAAAATCGACGTCGCGAGCAAATTCCGGCGGCAAACGGGCCATTTTTATAAGCATATATTTATTAATTGGTGCTCATAGATGCTGTGTGCAGTAAGTCTCAAAACTGTATTTGAGGGGGAGATTTGCGATGGCCTATATGGACGGAATAACCTGCATCTGCGAAAACGGCCGGACGCTCGAGGACCACCGGCCCATCGTCGGCGACGAAGTCATCTCCGGGATCTACCGCAAGGCGGCGGTTCTCCAGGGAAGACGGATCCTTCACGTGAACTCGACCTACCAGAGCGGCGGCGTGGCGGAGATGATCCTCTCGCTCGTTCCGCTCATGAACGACGTCGGGATCAGGACGCAGTGGAATATCCTGACCGGCGAGGGTGACTTCTTCACCATCACCAAGAACTTCCATAACGCGCTCCAGGGACAGGCGATATCGTTCTCGGACGATGAGAAGCAGCTCTACCTCAAAACGAACGAGGGCTTCTCCGGGCAGATGAAGATTGACCACGACCTTGTGGTCATCCACGACCCGCAGCCCCTGCCCCTGATCCGGTTCTACGAGAAGACCCAGCCCTGGGTCTGGCGGTGCCACGTCGATCTCTCGAACCCTGATGCGAACCTCTGGGAGTTCCTCAAGGACTTTGTCCTTGACTACGACCGGATGGTCATCTCGCACGAGGAGTACCGGCGCCGCGGGATGCCGATGGAGCAGTGGATCTGCCGCCCGGCGATCGACCCCCTCTCGGAGAAGAACCGCGATCTCACTGACGCGGAGATCGCAGGGCTTCTTGAGAAGTACGGCGTGCCGATAGACAAGCCGCTGATCACCCAGATCTCGCGGTTCGATAAGTGGAAGGACCCCGAGGGCGTCGTCGACGTCTTTGCCCGGGTACGCGAACACGTCGACTGCAGGCTGGTGCTCTGCGGGAGCATGGCTCCGGACGACCCCGAAGGCTGGGCGATCTACCGTAGCGTCGAGGAGAAGGCGCGGGAGTTCATCGAGGCCGGCGACGTCATCCTGATCACCGCCGAAGACCACCTGCTGGTCAACGCCCTGCAGCGAGTCTCGTGCGTCATCCTCCAGAAGTCGCTCCGCGAAGGGTTCGGTCTGACCGTCACCGAAGGACTCTGGAAAGGGCGTCCGGTCATCGCGTCCCGGGTCGGGGGCATATCGCTCCAGATCGAGGACGGGGAGACCGGTTTCCTCCTCGACCCGACTGATACCGAGGGATTTGCCTGGAGGATCCGGCAGGTTCTCGAGAATCCTGATCTCGGAGAGCGGCTCGGCCGGGCAGGCAAAGAGCACGTCCGGCAGAACTTCCTGATCACCCGTCTTCTCTCCGACTATCTGGACATGCTGAGCGCGGAGCTCGGCGTTCAGAATACATAAAAAAAGGCATACAATCCCGATACACGTACTGCGGGCGGGGCCGTTAAAGCGGTCTCACGGCCGCGCCCATCCGGCAGATTCGTCTGGACTTATTTCGGGGATCCGGTTTTTTTTCCGGAGGGAGGCGCTTTCGGGTCGGGTTGCCCCGTCGCGCCCCCCTATGCAGGGCAGGTGGCAGAGATGGCCGGCCGAACCCGGGCAGGAGTTTGCAGCACCCTATCCTTTACATATGCTATTTGCGGGTCTTAGGGCAGATAATCCTCGATTTTTTCGATGGCGATGAGACTCCGGAAGACAAGAGATTGTACGTACCTGTTGACGCCACCACCCCCAGACGGTGTAGAATACGTGTCAGTCTATATAATCATTTCTCCGGACGGGACCGGTGCCGCAACCCCGGTGAATCCCGCCGCACCTCCGGGTTCCCATGCGGTGATCCCGCCGGTTCATACCGGACGGTGCTCCTGATTCGGGGAAAGCGTCCCGGGTCAACGACTGTTCTGCTCTGCCGCCCTTCCGGTGCGTCTCAAGCATCCCGGTGAGCTGCGCCGGCCCGGCAAAAAGGTTTGTGGAGGCCGGCTCCGCACGCCGCCGGCCTGTATGCCCTTACCGCCCGCCAGCCGCCTCGACGATCTCGATCGGTCGGGTCAACCTGGCCCGTGCGATGGTCTTTCCTTTCATCCCCTCGATGATCTGTTCGGCGGCTTCGATGGGCACGTCGACGGTGGAGTAGGTGTCGTAGATGTTGATCGCGCCGATGGCGCTGCCGGAGATCCCGGTCTCCCCCGCGAGCGCTCCGACGATATCCTTCGGCCTGATCTGGTGTTCCCTTCCAACCGGGATCCTGAGAAGAGCCTGCCCCCGGGTCGGTCTGATATCCTGTGGCTGGCCCTGGGCGGTCCCGCCGATTTCCAGTTTCAGGAGGGCGGCGGCGACCTCGAGCGAGGTGTAGTCCTCGGTGATGATCCGCTCGATGAGATTCACGTACTTGTCGAGATCACCCGCCTCGATGGTCTGTTGCACCCGCTCGATGAGTTTACGCGTCCGGCTCTCTTCGACGTCCCCCTGTGTCGGGAGCGGGATCCGGGCGATGTTGATCTTCGTGTAGTTCTGAATCGTCCGGAGTTTGAAGTACTCTTTTTGGCCCACGAACGTGACGGCCCGGCCGGCGCGCCCGGCCCGCGCCGTCCTGCCGATGCGGTGGATGTAGTAATCGATGTCCTGCGGGACGTCGTAGTTGATGACCAGGTCGACGTCCTCGACGTCGATGCCCCGTGCGGCGACGTCTGTCGCGACCAGGACGTCGATGCTCCCGCCGCGGAACTTTGCCATCACCCGGTCGCGCAACGTCTGCTTCATGTCTCCGTGGAGCCCCTCGGCGAAGTGGCCGCGGGCCTGGAGGTGCGTGGTCAGGTCGTCGACACCCCTCTTGGTGTTCGAGAAGATCAGGGTCAGATCGGGGTCGTACATGTCGAGCAGCCGGGTGAGGACCTCAAGTTTGTCGCGGTTGCGCACCTCAAGGTAGAGCTGCTCGATCTGCGGGACGGTCACTTCCCGGCGCGCGACCGAGATGAACTCGGGGTTCTTCTGGAACTTCTTCGAGATCTCCAGGATGGGTCGGGGGAGGGTGGCCGAGAAGAGGATCGTCTGGCGGTCACGCGGGGTCTCGTCGAGGATCTTCTCGATGTCTTCACGAAAGCCCATGTCCAGCATCTGGTCGGCCTCATCGAGGACGACGAGTTTCACCGCGCCAAACGAGAGCGTCCCGCGGTCGAGGTGGTCGAGCACCCGGCCGGGTGTCCCGACGACGATCTGGACGCCGCGTTCCAGCGCCCGGAACTGCCGATCGATCGGCTGGCCGCCGTAGATCGGGAGGATGTTGATGCCCCGGTGATGTTTCGCGAGGTGGGAAAACTCTTCGGCGGTCTGGATGGCGAGTTCCCGGGTGGGGGAGAGGACGAGCACCTGCGTCTTCCGGCTGTCGGGGTCGACACGCTCGATCGCCGGGACGCCGAACGCCGCCGTCTTTCCTGTTCCGGTCTGTGCCTGGCCGGTCACGTCGCGTCCGTCGAGTATCGCCGGTATGGTGCTGGTCTGGATGGGCGTGGGCTCCTCAAAGCCCATATCTTCTATTGCGCGGAGTGTCTTTGGCGAGATATTGAGTTCCTGGAAGGTAATATTCTTCTCCATTCTTCCACTTCTTGGTTCTGAGACCTCTTTATATGTCGCATCCCATGCCGGGTTTTGCCCGTGAAACATATCCGTCACCGCGGCAAACCTGCACTGATGGATCCCCGACATTCTCCGGCGGCGATGCGGGAAGCCTACCGCCTCTACGCCGCCGCCCGCCCTGATTTAGGCGGCATTCTCCTGCCCGGGCTCCTGCCCCACGACGCCTGCGATGCCGCATCCCGGAGATCCGGCCGCGTGAAGGTGCTCTTCGTCGCGGAGTCTCCGCCCTGGGCCGCCGGGCGGCACGAGATCGCGGAACCGGCCGATTGCCGGAGCCCCGGCTACCCCTACTTCTGGAACGATCGCTACGACGCGCCGTGCCGTCCCGGCGCCGCGCCCCTCTCCCGTGGGCTCGCGGAGAACCTGTTTCGTCTGCTCGGGCTCGACGGCAGCTCGCGCCGGGAGAACCTCGATCTCTTCACTGAGAGGGGTCTCTTCCTCGTCGATACGGTCAGGTGCGTCTTTCGGAAGAACCGTAAGCCTGCCATCCCGGCAGATCTGGTCAGGATGAGCGCCCAAAAGACGCTCGCCCCGGAACTTGCCGCCCTCGCCCCGGAGTACGTCGTCGCCCTCGGGAATACGGCGCTCACCGGCCTTCGGTGTATCGAGCCCTACGCGAGCGCTCTCTGTGGTGCCGGGACGATCACCGGGCTATCCCGGGAGGCGATCTTCGAGGAGAGCCGGCTCCTCTGTCTTCCCTACCCGGGCGGGCGCAACCGGCGGTACCTGGATGCCATCGAGTCGGGGTTCGATATCCTCCGGAACCTTTCGAGGTGACCGGCTTACTCCTCGAGTTTCCTCTTCCCCTCTTTGTAGAGCTGCTCCTTCTGCTCGCGGAGCTTCGCGGCCGTCTCCTGCTCTTCGGGACTCCCCCGCTCCTCGAGTTCGATCCCCTCCGCCGCTCCCATCACGTCCCGTGAGCTCGGGTACCCGGATGGTTCTATCTTCTCCCGCGCCTCCCGGTATCCTTCCTCCACCTGCTTCCTGTGCTGCTCGGCGGCCTGGCCGGCCTCTTCGGTCAGCGAGATCTCTTTTCCGCGAGTCTCGGGAACCTTCTTCAGCCGCACCTCGAGGACGCCGTTCTTGAACGTGGCGGTCGCCCCCTCGTCGCGGACCTCGGTCGGGAGGGAGACCGTCCGGGAGATCGCGCCGAACCTCCGTTCCCGCACGTGATATCCGGCCTGTCTTTCCTCCTTCGCCTCCTCTCTTCTGGCGGTGACCCTGAGCGTCCTCGCATCAAGGAGCCGGACGGATATCCCCTCCCTCTCGACGCCGGGGAGGTCGGCAACGACCACGACGTCGTCCTCGTGCTCGACGACGTCGACAACCGTCCCGGCTCCCCCGAGCGTGGGCACCTGCTGTGCGGCTCCCGAGAGCCGCTCCATCACCTCGGAGAACTGCTTCTGCATATCCCCTATCATCTGGTCGAATTCGCTCCAGATCTCGCGTGACGGTCTTCTCCATGCCATGATTCCCACATCCTGCCGCAATCTTCTGTTGATCTCGGCAGGCTCACAGGGCGCGAACACTTCATATAGGTTCCTGTGCGGGCAGGGCACCTCCACTCCGGCGTCCTCCCCCCCCCTTCAGGCCGGATCGCCGTCCCTCTCCAGCACGTAGGCGATGGTTCCCTCCTCGAACCCCTCGCCTCCGGGAGTCCCCCCGGCACAGGTGAACCCGTTCTTCTCGAGCACCCGGACGGATGGGACGAGGTCCGGGTAGGTCGTCGCCACGATCCGCCGGACGCCGGGAAGGGAGAATGCGGTCGCGATGATGTGGCGCACCGCCTCGGTCGCATAGCCGCGGCGCTGGAACTCTTCGAGCACTGAGTAGCCGATGAAGACTGTATCGGGAACGGGTGCCGAGGCCAGTCCGCCGCTGCCGACGAGAACCCGGCCGCCCTCGGCGGGGTCGTCCCGCACCCAGTACCAGGTTATGAAGCAGGGGTCGGTGTTCTCTGCCGTTATCCGGATGAACTCGGCGAGCGTTTCACCGTCGAGCAGCGGCGGCGGCCACGATCCCGGGACGGCGGCGGAGAGGAGGCGGGCGAGTTCCTGGAGGTCGTCCCGGTCGGCCTCGAGGATTCCGAGCGTGGCGGGGATCAGGTCGAGGTGTTCGGTGCGGATGCGGTGGGAGTTCATCGGTGTCACTGCCATGAATGTGTTTTTACTAAAGATAAGGTGGCAGCATACGCGGAAGAAAACAGTTCTCTCCGTCCCTTACCCCTCGATCCCGGCGCCCGCCCCCTCACTCCCGGTGCCCCGGCAATCCCCGGACGTCGCCGCCCCGCCCCCCGTCCGCTCCCCGACAAACGCCGCCGCCTCTCCCGAGAGGGTATACCGGACGTCTCCTCTCTCCTTCTCCCGGAGCACGACGCCGTCGCCCTTCAGCCTTCGCAGGTGCCACGAGATCGACGAGGCGGTGATCCCGAGCCGTTCGGCAAGTTCCGGCCGCGACGCTCCGGGGCTCTCCAGCAGCGTGAAGAGGATCTCCCGGGTGTTCGGGTTCTTGAGGTGGATGAGCACCTTCTCTTCGAGAGCCGAATACTTCTGCCGGTTCTCGAAGTATCCCGTCTGCCCCCCGACGGCGGCGGTGGCGATCATCCCGAACTCCTGCAGTTTCCCGAGGTGGTACCGCAGGGTTCCCCGGTTTATCCCGAGGTCTTCGGCGAGAGTCCCGAGGCGGATGCCCGGGTGAGCGCGGATGTGGTCGTAGATCGCCGTCCGGGTCTCGTGTTCGAGCGCGGCGCGTTTTGCAATCCGGCGGTAGCCGAAGAAGAGCCAGACGTTCAGGAGAACGAGGACGTTCGCGACGACCAGGAGTTCGGGGGATGTCCCGATGAGCATACCGATTATCAGGACCTGGGGCGGAACCTGCCACCACTCGATGGGCGTCAGATCCTGTGGCGGGCCGTCGGGTACGTAGTTGCCGGCAGGGCTGACCGTGTACCCGGCGGCTGCAGAGGCGGGGAGAGCGGCCATGAGAACGATCAGGAGTAGAATAGCCGCCCGGCGTCGCATGCTTCAGAGATTGGGGTAAGGAACCATTATGTTTGTGCTTTTTCGGCGACCCTCATTGCCGGGTTTCAGAGAAACCGGGGCTTGTGAATAGACGGCCTGCACAGAAACCGTATATATTCCCGCGTCCCAGAACTCACTATGATGGAGGAGCAACCCCCTGTAACGCGCCGCATCGCCGCCGTCTCGATCGGCATCGGGTTCCTTGCCGGGGCGGCCGTCCTCGGGGTGGTGGGAGCGCTCACGCGGTACTGGAGCGCCCCGTCCGCCTACAACCAGGCTCTCCTGGGGGTGGGGATCACCCAGACGTTCGTCTCGATCCTGCTGGTGCTCTTCTTCGCCGGACTCCTCCCGGCGTACATGAACGGCACCGCCTCGCGACGCACCCGGCTCCTCTCCGCCCTCCTTGCCGGTGCGGTCGCCGGAATCGCCGCCCGGACGCTCCTCTTCGCGGGCAACCCCACCTACCTCGTCCAGTCGCTCGTCGCGGCCCCGGGGCAGGTTCTCCTCCTCGTCGGCGGCGCGACGCTGGTTGCCGGGCTCGGGGGGCTGGTCGCGTCGTTCCTCGACCCGGAGCGGCCGTACCGCGACCTTCTCCCGCTCGCGGCGGTCGCCGTCGCGTTCATCGCTGTCCTGCCGCTCCTCGCGACGGCCGGTATCGCCGTGGGCGTCATCCCTCCGGCACCCTACTCGGGCGGCGAGCCCGCGCCGGAGACCGATATTCTGGTCGTCAAGGTCTCCGCCACAGGCGATATCAAGTGGGAGGCGCGGGTTGATATCGACGCCTACGACCGGCCCGACGTCCTCGCTGAACTCCCGGGCGGCTACGCTCTCGCGGTCACGGATTACGGCCGGGGGGGGAGCACGGCGCATATCCTCACCTACACTAAAGACGGGGACGCCCTCGGCCGGGTGATCGCCGAAGCCGGATATGGGCGCGTGACCGCGCTCGTCCCGGCGCCCGGCGGCGGGTTCCTGGTAGCCACGGAGACCCCCGGGATTGTCCGCGTCGGTGCCGGGGGCGAGGCGGTCTGGGAGCGATCGTTCGTCGAAGACGATCAGGGGATGGTGCCCGTCTCCCTCCTCGCTCAGGACGGTCGCTACGTCGCGGCGTGGGAGGATAAGGTCGCCTGCTTCAGCGAGAACGGCACCCGGCTCTGGCAGACCTCGCTCGATTCCGCGGGCGGTATCGAGTACCACCCGATCTACCCGGCCCCTGAGGGCGGCGTTCTCGTCGTTGCAGAGGGGCAGCACGTCTTCTCCGGGGATCACTTCGAGACTTACCTGGAGGCCGTCCGCCTGGACGGGAACGGTACCGTCCTCTGGAAGCGGGACTTCGGAAGCGACGGGCTCGACGAACTCCTGGGTGTCCGGGAGACGGCGCCGGGACGGTTCGCGGTTTTCTACCGGTCGACGACCTTCCCCGAGAACTTCTGGGGCGGTGTCGAACGGGCCAACCACGGCTACCTCTTTACGCTCGACGAGAACGGAGAGGTGATGGATTACAGAACCGCCGCCGAAGCCGGCGGTGCCGTGGTCGCATCGCCGAGCGGTTCCCTCTCGGCCACCGCTGCCGATGGGGGCTCCACACTCGTCGGCAGGGACGTTACGGGCAGCGAGATCTGGCGGCAGGAGCAGCCGATCGACCTCTACTCGTTCCGGGGCATCGGCACGGCGGACGGCGGCTACCTCATCGCCGGGAGCACGAACGCATGAGAGACCGGTGGCTTATGCTCGGCATCGTTATCGTGGTGGTGTTCGTCCTCTGGCGTGCCTCCTACGTCCCGCCCGGCTACGAGACGATCAAGTACGAGACCGTCCCCGTCCTCCCGGCGGAACAGCATAACCCCCCGTTCCTCGAGATCTGGGAGGCGATGGAAGAGCAGATCCCGTTCGACAACCGGACGGCGAAGTCGTCGCTGCTTGTCATGGATTTCGATGCGAACGGCTCGTTCACCTATATCCAGTTCGGTTTCTTTGCCGATATGGAGGATGAACCCTGGGTCCACTCCGCCTTTGTCCTTCAGAACGGGAGCGCCTACCTCTCGTCCCAGCGGCTCGATTACCGCCCTCCCCATGCCCACCCGCTCGGAACCCTCGCCGCTGCCGACGACATCCCGTTCGACGAGATCTCCTACGGCAAAGGGGGAACGAGTCTGAAGATCTTCTACCACGAGCAGAACCGGACCTACGACGACACCTATGGAAACATCTACGCCGTCGAGAACGGCACGCTCCGCCCGCTGAAGTTCATCTCCTTTGCCACCACGGAGGTCTGGAACACCATTGAGATCTACCCTCTTGACCCGCCGGACGAAAACCGGACGCCGACCGCCATCGACGAGGATCCCCGGGCGCTGGTCATTTTTGCCCCGCGGGAGATCGCCCTGGCGGAGAGGGTTGCATACGCGGAGACGAACGGCACAGAAAGGATATAAACCCCCCTCCCCAATCGCTCTTTCAAGGAGCCGGGCAATGAGACGAACCCTTCTGACGATCTTTAGTATTCTCGTGCTGTTTTCTGCGGCTATAGCCCCGGCGAGCGCCGGGGAGGAACCGGTCGAGACCTCGACGTTCCTCTCGGTCATCTCACCGAAGCAGTACGAGACGGTATGGAGCGATCTCGTCCCGCCCGAGGTCACGGTCACCGGCAGGGCCGAGGCCTCGAACGGGATACGGGACGTGGTGGTCGAGAGCAGCGCCGGGAGGGTCTCGTGCGGGAACGCGACCAATTTCGCCTGCACCGTCCCGGTCGCGGAGGGCAACGAGACGATCACCGTGACCCTGATCGACAACCTGGGGACGAGATCGAGTGCGGTGCTGCACGTCTACGTCAACGTCGATATCCCGCCGCCGCCCCGGATCTACGTGATCGGGACGGTGAGGGACATCGACGGCCGTCCGGTCCCGGACGCAACGGTGAGGTTCGAGTCAGTCCTCCCGCTCGCCTGGGGACCCCATCCCGTGACGACCGAAACCGGCGGCGACGGCGGCTACCTGATCGAGAACGCGTTCGGTTACACCCAGAACATATCGGTCGAGAAGGAGGGCTACCTCTCCCTGCACCGGGATGTCGTCTTTGAGAACACCACCAACCGGCTCGACCTGGAACTGGAGCCGGAGCCGCCGCAGGCCCGGACCGCGCCCGGTTTCTCCGCCGGGATGGGCATCCTTGCGCTCGCGGGAGGGCTGCTGGCCGCCCGTGCAGGGAGGGGGCGGAAGGGGTGAACCGCGCACACCTCTTCGGCGCGGCTGCTCTGGCAGTCGTTGCGGCGGGGCTTTCGGAGACGGGTTTCCCGTGGCGCCGCTACGAGGCCCGGCACAGATTCGAAGTCCGACCGTTGCTCTGCAGGGTAGATGGTCCGCACAGAAAAGATATATAGCGCCCTCCCCCACCGCTCATTAATAGGCCTTCCGTTCTGCCGGCAGACGTGCCGGACCGATGTTTGACAAAATCGGGAGGCCGGAGTTGATCCGATGAAGTATCTTCGTGTTATTCTCATCCTCTGCCTGCTCATCCTCCCGGCGGCTGCCGAAACCCCCCGGCCGGCCGAGAGCCCGGTGGAGGGCCCCGTCGACCGGCTTGAGATCGACGATGCGGTGAAGCAGGCATCGTCCCACTACGTCATGCTCGTCGGAACCGATGACGAGCAGGAAAACCTGCTCGGCTACATCGACCGCTCTCCCCGCTCCAACGAAGAGAAGAAGGCATTAAAGGAGTCCCTCCGTGAGATCTGGCGGAAGTATCCGGTGGTGCACGAGACCGAGGGTGCGGTGACCCGGATCGCGTTCGCCCCGGCGGCGGGGGAGAACCCGGTCCTGACCGACGAGGAGAACGCCGTCCTCGCTGATATCTCCCGGGCGATGGCGGAGGCATTTTCCACCCCGCCCACGGGCACGCAGGCAACCTGGTACGACCTCTCCATCTGGCTCGTCAAGACGGACGGGCAGGGGAACGAGGCCTGGAACCGGACCTACCCCGGCGGGGATAGTGCGGACGTCGCGTCAGTGCTCCAGGCGGACGACGGGGGATACCTGATCGCCGGAAACACCGGGTTCCGGGACGCCCTGCTGCTCAGGACGGACGCCGACGGCAACGAGGTCTGGAGGAAGACCTACGGCGGGCCGGACTGGGATACCGTGCGTGCCGTGGTCGCGACCGGTGATGGCAACTACGTCGTCGCCGGGAGCACCGGCTGGACGCCGGAGAAGAATACGCGGAGTGCCTGGCTCTTCAAGGTCGCGCCGGACGGCCGGGAGGTCTGGAGCCGGACGTTTCCGGGGGACGGACTCTTCACGACGGTCGATCTGACCGGTGACGGCGGGTTCATCCTTGGCGGGAATAGGAATGCCGGGACCGATGATGCATGGCTGGTCAGGGTCGACCGGGACGGGTTCGAGGAGTGGAACCGAACCATCGGCGGCAACGACTCCGGGATTATGGACAGCGTCATATCGACCCCGGTCGACGGGGGCTACCTCGCCGCGGTGAGGAACCCCTGGGAAGCGGCACGTTCCGGAACCGCCGCGCCCATCCGACTGTTCAAGACCGATCCGACGGGGGAGGTACTCTGGACGAAGACGCTTGATGAGATGGACGGCGGCACCGGCGCGGTTCTTCTCGAAGTGCCCGGCGGAGGTGCCGTCGGCTACCTCGTCGCCGGCGGGGCGTTCTGCCCCGGAAGCGATCTCCCCGGCCCCTGTCTCACCAGACTCGGCGGGACCGGGGATGTCGCCTGGGCCGTGACGCCCGAGATTCCCGGCGTCTTCCCGATCACGTCGGCGGTCGCACCGTCTCCGGGGGAGTATGCCTTCACCGGCACGGTCTACGCCGGGGGGCCGCACGATGGGTGGCTGGTGCTCGTGGACCATAGGGGTGACGTCACCGCCGCCCGTTCCTTCGGCGGCGATGCGACCGACGATATCTCGGCCCTCGCTGCGACGGCCGACGGCGGTTACGTCCTTGCCGGGACGACCCGGTCGTTCGGGGAGAACGGGTGGACGGCGCCCGTCCGCGCTCCGGGGTTCGGGGCGCTCGCGGCGACGGCCGCCTGCGGTATCGCGCTCCTGCGCCGGGGGGTGAGGCGGGGATGAAACTCGCCCCGCTCGTCGCCACGAGCGCGGTCTTCTTCTTCCTCTGGGCGGTCATGCCGGTGACGCTCGCATCCCACGGCTCCATCGGTTCCGGGAGTGTGATCATCCTGCTCTCGCTCGTCTCGCTCGCCGGGTCGGTTCAGTTCCTGCGGGCAATGCGGCACGAGTCGCCCCGGTGGTTCTGGGGCATCCCGTTCGCGGCCGTCTGCACCGCTCTTGCGCTCTGGACGGGAATCACCAGGTGGGTCGTGACGGTTCCTGATATCGGGAACCATGTATTCCTATTCCTGCTTCCTCCGGCGGCAGCATTGTTCTTCTACTCTTTCCCGGATGACTGCCGGAACGGGGTAATGATGCCGATCGCTATCTCCGCCCTTGTCAGCGTCCTGTCCCTCATCCTGGCCGCTAACGCGTTCTGCGCCTTTGTTCCCGGGACACCTGTGCCGGGTTTCATGGCGATTGCCATGGTCCTGTATACTCTTCTCCTCATGCCGCTCGTCGGACTGCTCTTCATCGTGACGGGGGCGGCCTGTAAATGAAGCATTTAGCACTCGCTCTCCTCCTCCTCGCCTGCGCCGCCGGGTGCCTCGACACCGCCGCGGACCCGCCGCCGGCGGACGAGATTGCCGCCCGGTTCATCGCGGCAGAGGAGCAGGCGACGGACTTCTCTGCCACCGTAGCGGTAGCGGCCGGTTCTGAGAACGTCACCGCGAGGCTGCTCCAGAAAGACCCTGAGAATTACCGGCTGGAGTTCCTGAAACCCACGGACCTCGCGGGGACGGTCGTCGTCTCGAACGGCACCCGGAAGTGGCGCTACGACCCGGCAACCCGGACGGCGCAGACGGTCGCGGGGCCGTATATACAGGCTGCCTTCTCCGAACCTCCCTACCCCGGCTGGGCGGAGGAAGTCCGGGGATACGCCGAAACGGTCGCGGAGTCGCTTGAGGAGCAGAACGCCTCCTACCGGGGCAGCGAATCTGTCGGCGGCCACACCGCTTATATCCTTGAGGTTGCGGGCGGATCAAAACTCTTTGAAGCGCCCACCCGCCACCGGGAGGGGGTGTACCGCTTCCGGGCATGGATCGACGCCGAAACCTGGCTCCTCCTCGGCGTGGAGATGTATGGTAAAGACGAGAATCTGATTCTCTCTGTCGAATATACCGATCCCTCGGCGAACACCGGGCTCCCGGACGACCTCTTCGTCTTCGATCCGCCGGCAGGCGTCGAGGTCCGGCCGATGCCGACGGCCGCGATCACGCCGCTCTTCCTATGGAGTGTCGACGACGCCCGGCGCTACGATGCTGACTCCCTGGTGCCGTCCTACCTCCCGAAGGGTTATGTCTTCAAAGAAGGGACGCTCCTCCCCGGCGCCTATACCACGCTCCGGTTCACGGACGGCACCGGGGAACTGGAGATCGTGGAACGGCTCTACGACCCGTACCGGGAGGAAGCGGTTCTCCCCGGGACGTCTGAGGCGGTGCTCCTCTCCGGTGGCCGGGATGCCGAATATGTCTTCACCGGCGGGAGGGATCAGCTCCGCTGGCGTTCCGGGGAATACTCCTATCTGGTCACGGGTGGGATACTCGGCAGAGATGAACTCGTGCGGGTGGCAGAATCGATAGCGATGTAGAGGCTGCGCCGGTTCCGGCATGATCCCGGGGGACGCGTCCCCGCAATTCGCGGGAGAGCGATCTCTCCGGGCGCGACCGCTACGTAGTTGAACTGTGAACTGCCGCTCCCCGAAGGGTGTGGCTTCCTGCGTCACAGAGGTGTGTAGAAGACCGGTCTACGGGGCATAAAAGACTCCTTGCGTCTTCCCTGCCCCCAAGACCGGTGACATCCTGCTCTGCCCCCCTTCGTCCTGCAAGTTACATGGGGGTGACGTAGTGGATTGAACTGAATTGATAATTGGACACCAGTTCTATCTATGGAATGAGACGTGATCTGATATTGTTATCCGGTAATTTTGTAATGATAGCCTGAAGGACTGCGATGAGAATGTTGATGGACGTTACTCCGTCTAACAGAGAACACCGTACCAACAGGCAAGAACACTTAGGTCCACCTTATAATAGACTTTTCCATTTGTCTTTTTTGCAATATCACCAATTTTTGGAATAAATTGCGGAATTGCGCCGTTTTTGAGGTGTATTTGCATTTCGTGAACGCCGGTGGCGGCACCTGTGAAAACAACGGCGTGGGCGGAGGAGGTGGCCGACAGCGTCTCAACATTCCATGACTGCATTCTCTTCTCTCGAAACAGGCGCCGTACACTTATGGCCCGGAACGTAGAGCCACACTCATAAAAGTGAGTTGGTGAGTGCGACACCGGGCTGATGCCGCAATTTGATGAACGCTGTCGTCTTCATACCGGAAGATTCGAAACGATTGCCTGGAGGACTGCGATGAGAATGTTGAGGAACAATACCCAGTCAAACAGACGAACACCTCCTGCCCGGGGGCAAAGAGGACTTCTGGATGATTATATATAATAATTTCGTTTTCATTCGGTATTTCAAGGCACTTTTTTATTGAAATGGTTGATTTTCCATTACTCTTCGATGAATTTCGATACGTTAACTCGCCGGATTATTTCTGCATCTGCCAGGAGCAGCGATCGACTGAAACCGGAGTATAACCCTTCTTCCATCGCGATCCCGGCGCCCGACCCCTCCGGGCGCAGAACCCGTCCTGGCATTCAGGAAAGATCCGGCCGGTCCGAACCGGATATACACAATTGAGGCTGATTTTGTGGAACTGGGTGAAACAGCGCGATCTCCGACATTTATTTATACGGAACAGCATGACTTTTATTCATGCGCCGTTTCGTGGAACGGTTTGAGCATTTCACCTATATCGTGCTCATTCTATTCCTGGTTGTGCTGCTGTTCTTCACCCTCGTCGAGCTGGGGTGGATGGTCTTCATAGGGCTGTTCCAGGAGTCCGTTTACCGGCTGGACAGCGGCGAGTTGTTCGGTCTTCTCGGGTACTTCCTGCTGGTTCTCATCGGCCTGGAACTCCTGGAGACGATAAAAGCGTACCTGGACAGGAGAGAGTTCCACGTCGAGGTCATCCTCCTCGTCGCGATCATCGCCATCGCAAGGAAAGTCATCCTCCTCGATACGTCGACGGCAGGCGAACTCATCGGCATCGCGCTGGTCGTCATCGCGCTCTCCGGCGGTTACTACCTCATACGCCGGGCGGGACGGCCGCATTCAGCCGTCTCGGACGACCACGCCTCATCCCGTGACCTGGAGGAGGCGTGATCCGGCCATTCTGTATGCTTCGGCATTGTCGTATGGGATGAGGGGGGAACCTGTTGAGCACGCTTGAGTCGTATCTCGATGCACTGCACCAGGGGGTCTTCCAGGTCGTCGTCCCGAAGGCCCTGGTGACCGAGCCGCTCGAGCCGGCCTGGAAACGGTCGGCCATCAACGTGCCGAGCCCCGAGACCATCGCGAGTTACCGGAGAGGGCAGTACCATGCGCACGAGACGGCGTCGGAGTACCATGTCCACATGGACCGGTACGACCCTGAGAAAAACCCCATCATGCACCTGATCGACGATGCCCCCCTGGTGCTCATGATTCACGAAACCATGGAGACCATTCTCGTAACCGGCAGGGATGCAACACGAAAAGACCCCATGCAGCGCCTTCTCGATCAACGGATAAGTTGGGGGCTCCGGATGGGCTTTGGAGCGCTTCTGTGGGCGATAGCCGCCATTCTTCTCTTCCTGGCATTCTACGACGTTACATCCATCTTTGCTCTGATCCTGCCCTCCCTTCTTCTCGTTATCGGCCTTCTCACGATCGGTAAAGGCATCCGACAGAGGAAGAGGAAGGAGTATGCAAGCAAGGACGTACTATGGGGGAGTCTCGTGGCGTTTGCAGGGATCGCTCTCTTTGTCTTCTGGGAGCTGTATCTCGTCCTCATCCTGCTGGTTCTCATGGTCTGGTTCTTCTCCAGCGCCGCCGTCACGCTGCTGCGGGTAGTTCGGGAGCGAGGGAATTTACCGAACGGCTTCTGGTACACGCTTGGCCTGGGCGTCAGTTCGCTGGTTCTCGGGGTTCTCGCCGTGATCCTGCCCGAGGGGCTGGTCGATCTCCTCGTCTTCCTGCTCGCCGGGATCGTGCTCATGGCCGGTGCGTTTCTGGTCCTGGATGCTTACGGTATGAGGAATGCCTCCCGGCTGATGGAAGAAGGCGACTTTGCCTGACAGCCCCCTTCCGGCAGGGGGCTGCCTCTCTTTGTCGTGAGTCCCGGCCACAGACCCAATTGCCCGCCTCTCACCTGTAATGCTTCTTCAAAAATTCCTTCACTTTCCTTGAGACCAGCCATCCCTGGTCGAGCTGATCGATGATCGCGTTGATGGCCCAGGCCTGATCCACGATCTTTCCGTCGATCTCCTCCCCCCTCATCTCCGCAAGGCCGATGATGACGGTGAGGGGGTTGCGGATGGAGTCGTTGAGGACGGCAAGTTGCTCGAGATTCTCCTCGATCTGAATGAACGCTCTCTTTTTGAGGTTCTCCAGCTGCTGCCGCTCCGAGGTGTCGCGGGCGCTTGCGAGCACCAACTGCCGGCCATCGATCGTCACCGGGAATGCCGCTACCTCCACGGTGACCCGGGTGCCGTCCCTGCGGAGATAGTTGAACTCGGTCGGGCCGGCAGCGGTTCCGGCCGCAAGCTGGCCGAGCATCGCCTCCATCTTGAAGAGTTCCTCCTGCAACACGAGTCCGGCATCGGCGATGCTCTTGCCGATGAGTTCCTCCTTCGGGATGCCCGACAGTTTCTCGGCCGCCCGGTTTGCGTCGATCAGAACCCCGTCCACACTCGCAAGGAAGAAGGCGTCCGGGGCGTAATCGAAGATCACCTTCAGCCGTTCCTCCGAGTTCCTCAGCGCTTCGTCCGCCCGTTTTCGGTCGGTTACATCCATCAGGCTGCCGATGATCGCCGGCCGCCCCTCGAACTGGAGACGGGTTGCGAAGTTTTCGAGGAGTATGATCCGCCCGTCTTTGTGCACGCCGCAGAACTCGTGATGCTCCGACTCGGTATCGCCGGAGAGAAGAGCCTGGTATCGCCTCATCAGATCTTCCCGGTGTTCCGGGGCGATCAGGGGGATCTGTGCGGCGTGGCCGCGAAGTTCGTCGCGGGAATACCCGAAGATCTCGGCAAACCGCGTATTGAAGTACCGCATGTACCTGTCCTGCATCAGGTAGACGCCCACCGGTGAGTGTTCCACCGGGTTCCGGTAGACCTCCTCGTTCATCGTCCGGAGGATCGCCGAGCCGATGATGCTTGCCGCTGCCTGGAGCGCTTCGATCTCCGCCGGCGACCAGATCCGCTCGCTGCGTCTCTCGCCAAACCCGATGATGCCCCACCACTGGCTGTGGACGAAGATCGGAACAACCGCAACGGACTGGTTCTGGAGGGATTCGAGGTACGTTTGTTCGGGATCCGGGAACTCCCGCACCAGCCCGACGATGGGCCTCCCGGCAGCGAGTTCCTCATGCCAGCGGGGCATCCTCTCGTAGGGAATGTTCTGCAGTTCCCGATCATCGACCCCGGTGGCGACCCCCTCGGTGCGCCACCCCCACCGCTGGCTGCAGACGGGGTTGCCGGTTGCGGGGTCCGTGCCGTTCTCGAAGACATACACACCGCTGACATCGGCTGCTCTCCCGAACCGTTCGAGAACCTCGTGCATCTGCACCTTCCAGTCCGGCTCCTTGAGGAACCTGTCCGCCGCAACGTTCACTGCATTCATGATGGCGTCGTGCCGGCGGAGGGCCTCGGATGCCTTCTTTCGTTCCGTGATATCCTCAAAGAGGTACAGTCTCCCCAGGTAACGGTCGTCCGCGTCGCGGATCTGGGTGGAGAAACGCCGGATACACCGCCCGTCGATGAACTCGATCTCACCCTCGATGACCGGCCGGTCGGTTTCATCCTGGAGCGGTGGGGGGAGCACGGCAAATGTCTCCGGGTTTCTGACGAGCGAGGCACAGAGGGGGATGATATCGCTGTTCCGGATCTTTCCCGCCCGCATCTCCTCCTCCAGGTGTGAGATCCCCCACATCTCGCAGAACCTGCTGGTGAAATAGTGGATCTCGTCTGTCCGGTTGTCGACGACCAAATAGGCGAGCGGGGAGGCCTGGGCCATCCGGGAGAGCAGCGCCTCGTTCCAGCGGAGCCTCTCCTCCACCCGCCGCTCCTCGGTCACATCGCGGCCGCACCCCACGGTTCCAAGCATCTGTCCGTTCTCGTCCCGGAACGGGGCCTTGCTGACATCGAGGAAGAGAAAGTCTCCCTTTACATTCCCATACTCATTGAACCGCTCCGGTTCCTCGCTCTCCATGACGACTGCATCGGAGTCGCGGCAGATCTCGCCGAAGGTGTGCCAGGCAGGGTTATCGGGATGAGCCTGCCGTTCACGCCCGGCAAAGAATATATCCGTCTTGCCCAGCGGCTCGTCGGTGTCGGCAGCGTTCAGGAGTTTCTCGCAGATGGCCTTGTTCGCGAAGAGGTACCGTCTCTCCATGTCTTTTGCCCATATGAGATCGGGGACGTTGTCGCACATCATCCGGACGAGGCGGTAGAGGTCGCGGAACTGCTGGTTGGTTCGGGCGAGTTCGCCTTCGACGCTCTTTCGCTCCGTGATGTCGCGGAGCGTGACGAGGTTTGCTTCCCGGCCTTTGAACGTGATGCTCGAACCGAGCCCCTCGATCCACCTGTCGTTCCCGTGGAGATCCCGCATCAGGTAGTGGGCGAGGTAGCCGTCGTGCCCGGAGCGCACGTTCGTGAGGTCGCGGACGACGGCCTCCGCGTAGTCCGGGTGGACGAACTGCAGCGGGGTTCGGCCGAGGAGCTCGGCCGGCGAGGAGAGGCCGACGAGGGTTGCGGCCGCGGTATTGGCAAACCGGGCGGTGCCGTCCCAGTCGAGGATGAGGACGGCATCCATGAGGGAGTTGAAGATCTGCAGGTACTCCTCCTGTTCGCGGGGGCGAAAAGAGACGATGCAGGTGATATCCGTGTCCGGAAAGGAGGATGCGGCGATCGTCACCGGGAGAAGCGTGCCGTCGCGGCAGAGCAGGTCGGCGGGATACTCTGCGACCGCCTTTTGCACGTCGATCGACCGGACGAATCGCTCCCGCTCCACCTCGTCCGGCCATATCCTGGAGAGAGTGAAGGAGACGAGTTCTTCCGGCGAGTAGCCGAGCATGCCGGAGAAAGCATCGGTGGCCCGGGAGATGCAGAATGTTCGTGGATTGAAGGTGAAAACGCCGGTATTTGCGTCTTCTTCTCCACGCTCAGGAAGTCCGGACGCCCGGTTTTCCTCGATCATCGCTTTCAAGGAGATCTTTACCTCCTTCCTTATACTTGTGTCCATTTCCTTTTGATCGAGGGGTCGTGAGGGCGCGGCTGTTGGTGTGGCCGGGGAGGATCGTCGGGGGATGCAAAATAATTGCCTGCAATCTGGCGGCACGGAAAAATTTCCCGTGGATAAGAGGGCATATTCAAAATATTTATACTATTTTTTTCAGAAACTCCGAATATCTTTCACGGTATCCTAATGTAACATATATATAGTGGAATGTGATAATACACTGCATCGATCTCTCCGGCGGAGTTCAGGGGATGAATACAGCAGTGTTTTTCTCCTGGGGACATGCTGCCCTGCATGCCAAGCCAGAGGAGCACGAGGAGTGTGCTGTATGATATCAGTCCTCTACGTTGACGACGAGCCTGGCCTCCTTGAGCTTGCCCGGCTCTTCCTGGAGAGAGAGGGGGAGTTTCGGGTCGCAATCTCGACATCGGCACTGGAAGTCCTATCAGACCCTGCAATCCGATCCTACGATGCCATCATCGCCGATTACCAGATGCCGGAGATGGACGGGATCGCACTGTTGAAGGCTGTCCGGCAAGAGTTCGGCGATGTACCCTTTATCCTGTTCACCGGCCGGGGCCGCGAGGAGGTCGTGATCGAAGCCATCAACAACGGTGCCGACTTCTACGTCCAGAAAGGTGGGGATCCGAAAGCCCAGTTCGCCGAGCTCGCGCACAAGGTCCGGCAGGCGGTGAGACGGAAGCGGGCGGAGATAACTCTTGCGGAGCAGGAGGAGCACTACCTGGATCTCCAGAACGCCAGCGACCTGATCCAGAGCGTCGCCCCTGACGGGCACTTCCGTTTCGTCAATACGAAATGGCTGGATACGCTCGGGTATACGGCGGAGGAACTCCCGAGCCTTACAATCTTCGAGATCATCCATGAGGATAGCGCAGATCACTGTGCCGAGACGTTCCGGCGGGTGATGGACGGTGAGAACGTAGGGCTCATCGAAGCGGTCTTCAGAGCCCGGGACGGCAGGAAAGTCTACGTCGAGGGTGTGGCGAGCTGCAGGATGGTGGACGGAAGATGCCAGTATACCCGGGGGATCTTCAAGGACGTCACCGATCGGAGACTGATGGAGGCAGCGCTTGCCGAGAGCCGTGACTATCTCCACCAGATCTACGCATCGATTCAGGGCGGGATCGTCATCGTCGACGCCGCGACACACGAGATCGTGGAGATCAATCCTGCTGCTGCGGAGATGATCGGGGCGAGCAGGGATCAGATCATCGGCAAGACCTGCCACCGCCACATCTGCCCGGCAGAACGGGGCAGGTGCCCGATCACGGATCTGCACCAGGAACTGGACAACTCCGAGCGCACGCTGCTCGCCGCCGATGGGAGGGAGATCGATATCATAAAGCATGTCGTCCCGTTCAATCTCAACGGACGGGAATGCCTGCTTGAGACGTTTCTCGACAACACGGAGCGGAAGAAGGCCACAGATGAACTGCATGCTGCCTACGCGAAGGTTACCGTTGCCGAAGAAGAACTTCGCGAGAATTACGAACAGCTCATCAAGAAGGAGCAGGCGCTTCGTGAGAGCACCGAGATGTTCCAGGCGGTCGTGGAACAGTCGAGCGAGGGGATCGTCATCGTCGATCTTACCGGAAAGCTCCTGTATGCCAATCCACGGGCGGCCGATATCGTCGATAGCGCAGGCGGCCTGAACACGGAAAGCGGGCTCAACGTGCTGGATTTTGTCGCCCCGGAGTTTAGAGAGGGCGCGACCAGCGATTTCCACAGGGCCGTGGAGGGGCATGACCCGATTTTGGTGAAATCCCGGATCATCACCCTTGCTGACCGGACGAAGTGGATTGAGTGCATCGGGAGAGCGATCTTCCTGCATGGTTCGCCGGCCATGCTCCTCTCCCTTCGGGATATCACCGAACGCGTGCAGGCGGAGAAGGAGTTGCGCGAGTCGGAGCATAAGTTTACCACGGTCTTTCGGAGCAATCCTGTCCCATTGACCCTTACATCGGCATCCGGCGGTGTCTTCACCGATGTCAACGATGCATTTCTCCGTAACTCCGGGTATACCCGGGAGGAAGTGATCGGTAAAACCGCAGGGGGAATGGATTTCTTTGTCGATGATGACGAAAACGCCCGGTTCGTCTCGAAGCTCCGGGTCGAGCATTCCGTGCTCGGCATGGAGTTGCGGTGCCGTAACAAGGGCGGGGAGATCCGGACCTGCCGGTTCTCTTCGAGTATCGTGCCGATCGGCGGCGTGCCTCACATCCTCACGACGATCGAGGATATTACGGAAAACAAAAAAGCGCAGGAGGCGATCCGGGAGAGCGGGGAGCGTTACCGGCTCATTCTGGAGAATGCCAACGAAGGCGTGCTGATCAATGAGCTCACCCCGAGAGGGCCGGGAAGGTTCATCGACGTCAACGAATCGGCCTGCCGGATCCTTGGTATGACACGGGACGAGGTTCTAGGCGCAAGTCTCGTCGATCTCGACACTCCCGAGATGCAGGTAAGGGCTCCCGGGATTGTTCAGGACATTATACGGGACAGGCACGCAGTCCTCCAGACCCCCTACCGGACGAGAGACAACCAGGAGAAGATCCTCGACATCAGCACCAGCCTGCTCGATCTCGAAGGACAGCAGACCACGATCTCGGTCGTCCGCGACATCACGGGACAGCGGGCTGCGGAGTCGGCGCTCCATACCCTGGTCGCCGGCATGGTGGGTGCAACCGGGATGGAGTCGCTCGACCGGATAACGGAGAGCCTCAGTGCCTGGCTTGAAGCCGACTGCGTCATGATCAGCGAGATCACGCCGGATGGTGAGCATGTCCGGCTGCTCTCCATGCTCCTCGACGGCAAGAAGGTTCCGGACTACTCCTATACCCTGAAGGGTACGCCCTGTGAGAATACCGCAAAGAAGGGGTTCTGCCTGTACCCCGACAACGCCGCCCGGCTCTTCCCCAACAGCCGTGACCTTCGCGACCTCAACATCCAGGGCTACGTCGGAGCAACGTTGCGCAATGACGAGGGGCGGGTCGTTGGGATCCTCTGTATCCTGAGCAGGGCCCCGCTCAACCTGCCGCCGTCCGCCCGGGAGATCATCGAGATCGTCGCTGCGAAAGCGGCGGCCGAGGTCGGGCGTATGAACGCTCTTGCGGCCCGGTCAGAGAGTGAAGAGAAGTTTCGGGCTCTCGTGGAGCATTCGCTCGACGGCATTCTCATCCTTGATCACGAAGGAAAGATCCTCTTTGCGAACCATGCCGCGGGCCGGCTTGTAGGTGCAGGCGACCCCGCCGGGCTGATCGGGAAGAGGAACGTGATGGAGTTCATCGCCCCCGCGTCGCAGGGGGATGCGGTCAGGGACTTTGCGAACGTGGCAGGAGGGATGGACGGGTACGTCGCCCGATACCGGATCGTCACGATGAAGCAGGAGAACCGGTGGATCGAGAGCCTCGGGAAGGCCATCGTCTTCAACGGCGCCCCGTCGATCCTGATCTCGCTCCGGGACGTCACCGAGCGGCAGCAGGCGGAAGAGGCGCTTCAGCAGGCAAACAAGAAACTCAACCTCCTCTCGGGCATCACCCGGCACGACATCAACAACCAGCTCCAGATCCTGAACGGGTATCTCGCGTTCCTGCAGGAGAAGGATCTCGATCCCTCATACGCGGAGTTGCTGTCCCGGGTTGCCACGGCAAGCAGCCGGATCTCATCCCTGATACAGTTCACGAGGGATTACGAGGAGGTCGGTATGCATCTCCCCGTCTGGCACGACCTCCGGATGCTCGTGACGGGTGCGGGCAGGAGCGCCAGCCTCGACGGGGTCGCGCTGGAGAATGAGATCCCCGAAGAGATGGGGGTGCTTGCCGATCCCCTCATAACCGAGGTCTTCTTCAACCTGATTGACAACTCCCTTCGCCACGGGGAGAAGACCACGACAGTCCGGTTTACGTCCGAGATTCGCAACGGAGACTGCGTCGTCGTCTGCGAGGATGCCGGCGGCGGTGTTGCGGCCGGTCTCAAGGAGAAGATATTTGAGCGGGGGTTTGGGAAGAACACCGGTTTCGGGCTCTTCCTCACGCGTGAGATCCTTGCTCTCACCGGCATCGCGATCCGGGAGACCGGGGATGCAGGCAGGGGGGCACGGTTCGAGATCACGGTGCCGAAGGGGCAGTACCGGGCTGGCCCGGTGTAAGAGCCGGGCAGTCAGAACAATCTCAGCCACCACGTTTGTGCAGGGGGCCGGCCGGGCGCACGGCGTGGCTCTACCTGCCGAACCCTTCATCTGTCGGGCCATCTCGCTGAGGACCCTGATCCTGGCATCACCCGGACCTGGCTCTTTGCCTCCGGAGGGTTGTGGTTGAAGCGATGTTCCGGGAGGGGTGGCGACGGCGGAACCGGTCTCTACACAGGAACTGCTGGCGATTTCTCAGGGCCGTCACCACCGCTTCATTGTTATTGATTCTGGTTGTGCCCGCTCCGGCCCCGTAGGCGGTATACTGCAGCGAGACTCGTTCTTTCTCCACGGCCGGAATACCTTCCCGGACTACAGTCCTCCGTCACCCTTCCCGGGAATCCGTTGAGGAATCCGCTTCTTTTAGACAGTTCAATTATTGTGAAACCTTGGTTCCCCGGCAACCCGGCGGGCGAAAGATTATATACTGAATTTTACTATTCTGGGTGAGCCATGCAGATCACGCTGATCAATACGGACGATGAGTCCTGGGCCATCGGCATGAGGAGTATCTCTTCAGTGCTCCGTGAAGGGGGATACAAGACTACGATGGTGTTCGCCGGTGCATCCGATGTGCCCATGACCGATCAGGTGATACGTGAGATCGCTGCGGTTGTCGGGGACTCCGAGATCATCGGGATCAGCTCGATGTCCCGGGGTTCAGCGAGAGCCAAGACACTGATCGAAGGGCTCCGCCCTCTTGGGAGACTGATCGTCTGGGGAGGGGTTCATCCCACACTCTTTCCGGGGGATTGCACGGGACATGCGGATCTCGTTTGCCGGGGTGAAGGCGAGGAGTTCATGCTCGACCTTGCAGAACGGGTGGCGTCGGGCAGAGGATTTGCGGATATTCCCAATGGGGGCTACCTCTCTGACGGCGAAACCGTCTTAAACGATCTCCGGCCCCTGATCGCCGATCTGGATGATCTGCCGTTTCTTGATTTCGCTTTCGAGAATGAGTATGTCCTGGACCAGACGGGGGCGCTGGTACCGAACACCAGGATGAAGCAAAAGGGGATCGTTCTCTTCAGCGGGAGCCGCGGATGCAACAACAGTTGCGCCTACTGTTCGAACTCCCGGCTCAAGGTAATTTACCGGGGCAAAGGCCGTTTTGTGAGAAAGATGTCCATTCCCCGGTTCGTAGAAGCCGCGAGAGTATATCAGCAACTTTTCCCACAGTTAACATACTTCTACTTCACCGACGAGGACTTTTTCGCTCGCTCTGAGGACGAGATGCGGGAGTTTGCCGGGACTTACCCGGATGCGGTGGGGCTTCCGTTCGAGTGCATGGCGTCCCCGCGACAGATCATCGAGGAGAAGATGGCCCTGGCGACGAAGGCCGGCATGCATCAGCTCGACGTCGGCCTGGAGAGCGGCAGTGAGAGGGTCCGGCGGGAGGTCTTCCATCGCCACATCACCGACGAGATGCAGTGCCGGGCAGCATCCGCCATTCACGCTCATGCGCCGGAATCTGTGATATATTTCCTGATTCTTGGAAATCCCTACGAGCAGCGCCAGGACCTGATTGATGGCGTGCGCCTTCTGGAGAAGTTGCCGTATCCGTTCTTCCTGCGGGCCTACAACCTAGTGCTGCTGCCCGGAACCAACCTCTACGAGAAGGCCGTTGAGGACGGTATCATCACGGGCATCGATGATAGCGCGGCCGAGCTGGACCTCCTCTCCGGATACGATCACAGGACTCACGACTGGAAGCGGCAGAACGTCTACCTGAACGGGCTGATATCGCTGATGGGTGGTAAATCCAGGCGGTGGCGAATGGGCTGGGTGCCGAGGAGGCTCGTCACGGTCTTGACCAGCCCGCGGGCGGTCGACTATTGTGACAGCCATCCCCTGCTCGGCGATATGGTTGTGAGCCTGGGGCTTCTCGGTATCAGGCTACCCGGGATCATCAATAGGCTTCTGGAAAAGGTGCGCTGATACGGCATCAGGTGTTGACAGGGGGTTTGCGACTGCCCGCACCCTCGCGGTGTCCTGGCTCCGGGCTAAAACATACTGGATGGCTATGTGGTCGAGGGGGCGGCACTGCCTGCCCGCTGCAGCCTCCTTGCTGCTCGGAGGGGATCGCTGCCCGGCCGGTGCCCGGGGTGTGGGAGAGTAATATCCGGAGAACCCCTCCCGGTCACTTATTTTCGTATTTTCCGTAGGCATTCGTCCAGGTATCGGCTATCTTGAGAAATGCAGGATACCCGTTTTGTCCGATGAACTCGATTGCCTGCTTATACTTTTTGTATTTGTACCCGTTTTTGGTATAGAATTCGTTCAGTGTCCGGCATCCCTGGAGCTCGGGACAATCCGCACAGGATGTGTAGCCTTTCTTCATGCAGCACACCTTTATCCTGCACCTGGCCTTGTCGATATCCCGCTCGCCGGTATCGTAGCCGAGTTTGCATCCTTTGCACGTTTGTCCCTTCAGTACCTTGCATGTCCCGCAATACGCCCCACAGCAGCCTATCTCTGTTAAAGACATACTATCAGATGCTCTGTTTTAGTGATGATGTATCTTCCGAAATACGATTGCTCTGAAGGTTTTTAGTCGCTCTCTTCCCATATTGCCTGACAGGCTGATTGAGTTCCTCAACTTGCTGCTTGCTGGAGTCGTGCTCGTGGCAAGCGTGTTTATGGTTCTGGATGCTCACGAGTTGAGGAATGCTGTCTGTCTGTGGCAGAGGGGGGATTTGCTGGATGATTTGTCTCTTCCAACCGGTGGAGGAACCGCCCTGTTCCACCTATTCGATTTAGCCGTCGGAAAGCCATATCAGAATCCTGCTTATCCGTTCCGTGAGATTAGGAATATTTATGTCTGACAAATTCGGAAAAGGATTAATTGTAATAAAATAACTTCTGTGTGTGGTAATATGCCAATAGAGGTTGGTCTCTGGAACATTTCATCCAATAAAGCACAAAGAATAGAGTATTCTTCAATTAATTCTGAAAGAAGGCTTGAAGACATCCTCACTGATGACATTTCAATTCTCGATGAGGATCTGTTGTTAATTGGAAGACAGGTGCCTACGATTTTTGGGAAGTACATCGATCTTTTAGCGATTAACAAAGACGGGAAACTCACTATCATTGAATTGAAGAGAGATAGGGCCCCCCGGGAAGTAATAGCACAAATTTTGGATTATGCTTCGTGGGTTAAAGACTTGTCATACGATGATGTAAAAAATTATTGCCAAGATTACCATGAAATGGATTTTGAATCCCTCTTCGCCGAAAAATTTGGAATTGCACCTCCCGAAATGATCAATCAAGAGCATAACATGCTGATTGTATGCTCGGAGCTCGATAACGAAACAGAAAGAATACTGAATTATCTATCTGATAACTATTACGTCCCAATTAACGCTGTGTTCTTCAGATTTTTTACCGACTTGGGATCAGACTATTTGACGCGCAGTTGGTTGATTGATCCCGTTAAAGTTGAGGAGAAGTCAAGTAACTCAAGGTTTCAAAATAAAGGAGAAGGTTGGAACGGCCGTGATTTTGTTGTAAATATTGATGAATACGACGGAATATCAACGTGGGAAGATTCGATAAAATATGGTTTTATTTCTGCGGGAAGAGGAAAGTGGTATCATCAAACTCTCAATAACCTATTCCCGGGAGCAAGAGTATTTGCGATGCTCCCAAAAAGAGGGTACCTTGGTGTAGGAGAAGTACTAGCAAATAGCGTCCCTATTACGGATTTTTTCGTTTTGGAAGGAGAAAAAGGTGTTCCAATTTTAGACGTCCCATTGAAGTGCGAAACAATAAAAGAATACTCGGATGATCCCAAAATGTGTGAGTACCTGGTTCGCGTTAGGTGGATAACTACAAGCCCAGAAGATCAGCCATATTGGGAAAAGGGATTGTCTGCTAATCAAAATAGTGCATTTAAATTAAGAAATAAGTTCACACTAGACAGATTAACAAAGCATTTTGGATTAGATGACTGATGTGGATTTAGTGCGGGGGTTGTACTAAAATCTTCAACTTCTTTTCATTGATCTACCCTCCTCATTGTGAGGATAGTTATTAACCCAGAATGAAACGACGTAGAGCCTATATGAATCGTATAGTCCTCGCAGTACCGGTTAATCGTAATTCTCCGAACCCTGTTAAATCTGGTTGTGGAATGTGTGATCGTGGATGGTCAGAGCTCTGAATCGTGGTTCCACTGTCATAAAACAGTCTTTCTGCCCGCAGTTTTAGGTGTGACAGCAGAGTTTTTGCCCTCAAAACAAGATGCTGCTAAGGGGATTCGAACCCCTGTCGTCGGCGTGAAAGGCCGACATGATTGGCCCCTACACTATAGCAGCGAATTGATGCACCGAAGTGCTATACAACTTGGGCGTGTGCGGATAAAAAAGTTATGCCTGGGAAATCCCGGCCGGCCCGGTTCTCCTCACTCGCCGATCGGGCTTCCTTCCTTCTGGGTGACGGTCTTGAAGGCCGCCATCAGCTGCCGGGTGACGGGGCCGGGCTTGCCGTTCCCGATGACGCGGCCGTCGATCTCGCGGATCGGGCCGACCTCCGCCGCGGTTCCGGTGACGAAGACCTCGTCGGCGGTGTAGAGGTCGAAGTAGCCCAGGTTCCGCTCGAGGAGGGTGATGCCCATCGACTCCGCGATCTCGAGGACGACCGCCCGGGTGATGCCGCGCAGGTTGTTCAGGGTCGGCGGGGTGACGATGGCGCCGTCCTTGACGACGAAGATGTTGTCCCCCGAGCCCTCGGCGATGTAGCCCTTGGTGTCGAAGAAGATCGCCTCGTCGACGCCGCGGTAGTTCGCCTCGATCTTCGCGAGGATGTTGTTCAGATAGTTCAGGCTCTTGACGTTCGGCGGCATCGACTCCGGCGGGGTGCGGCGGACCGAGACGCAGACCGCCCGGAGCCCCTTCTCGTAGAGGTCGCCGTACATCGCGCCCCAGGTGACGGCGATGACGATGACGGTCGGCTTTTCGCACTTCCGGGGGTCGAGACCGAGGTCGCCCTTGCCCCTCGTCACGATCGGGCGGATGTAGGCGTCCCGCAGGTTGTTCTTCCGGAGCGTCTCCTTGATCGCCTCGGCCATCTCCTCCCTCGTGATCGGGACGGCGAGGTCGATCGCCTTCGCCGAGTCGTAGAGCCGTGCGATGTGCTCGTCGAGACGGAAGACCCTGCCGTTGTAGGCCCGTATCCCCTCGAAAACGCCGTCGCCGTAGAGGAGCCCGTGGTCGAAGACCGAGACCTTCGCCTCCTCCTCGGGGACGAATCTGCCGTCGAGATAAATTATCATGGGAATAGTGTGGTATCGATTTGCTTGTATCTTTTGCGTTTCGTGCACCGCCCGGCGGCGGCCGAAACGGCGCGGCAATCTCCGGTGTGTAAGAAGGCGCGGAAGCGTCTTCTCTCAGGGTCGAAGGTGCGGAGAACGCGGAGTCTCGAAAACCGTATTGCCCAGTCAGCCCCGGCAGCAGTCCACAAAGTGCGCGAGCATCCCCCTGCTCGTCACCGGGTGGAGGTGCGTGTAACTCCCGATCGTCCGGTCGCGGACCGCGCCGTCGAAGCCGTCCCGGATCCCGCTCCCCCGGCTCAGCCGGTAGGCGAACCGCGTCTCCGGCGCGAGGTCGACGCTGCTGTAGTGGAACTCGTGGCCGCGGAACGCCGCCTCGCCCATCGGGCTCCCTGCCGCGCTCGTCCCGACGACATAGCCGAGCATCCGGCGTGCGGGCATCCGTGTCTCCCCGGCAAAGACCCCGGCGAGGTCGTAGGTCTCCTCTCCGGAGCCCGCGAACCCCGGGGCGAGCACCATCCGGTCGGTGAGGTAGATCAGCCCCCCGCACTCCGCGTAGATGGGGGTGCCGTTCCGCGAGACCTCTCTGAGCCCCTCCCGCATCGCGGTGTTCGCCTCGAGCTCCGCGCCGAAGAGTTCCGGGTAGCCGCCGCCGAGGACGTAGCCGTCGGCCTCCGGCAGCCGATCGTGAATCGGGGAGAACGGAACCGTCTCGGCCCCGCACGACGCAAGGATATCGAAGAGATCGGCGTAGTAGAAGTTGAACGCCTCGTCGAGCGCGACGCCGATCCGGACGTCCGGGTCGGCCGCCTTATAAACGGAGTTCTCCTCCGCCGGCGGTTCGCCCTCCCGTGCGAGCGCGAGCAGTCCGTCCAGGTCGACGTGATTGGCGATCATCCGCTTCACCGTCTCGATGCGTGAGAGGAACTCGCCGTGCTCCTGCCCTTCCCGGTAGGGGACGAGGCCGAGGTGGCGCATGGCAAGTTCCATCTCCTCCGTCCGGGGGATGACCCCGACGACGGGAATACCGCAGTAGTGCTCGATCGCACGGACGGCCTTCTCCCGGTGGCGGGTTCCGGTGACGTTGTTCAAGATGACTCCCCGGATATCGACGTCGGTGTCGAAGGCCACAAAGCCCTTCACGAGCGCCGCCGCGCTCCGGGTGATGCTCCGGGCGTTGACGACTAAAACGACCGGCAGGTCGAGTTGCTTCGCGATCGCGGCCGTGCTCCCGAGGTCGGTGAGCGCCTCCGCGCCCTCGAAGAGCCCCCGGACCCCCTCGACGACCGCGACGTCCGCTCCCCGGCAGCCGTGGGCATAGACCGCCCGAACCTCGTCCGGGCTCATCACGTAGCCGTCCAGGTTCCGGCAGGGCCGCCCCGTCACCCCGGCAAGGTAAGAGGGGTCGATGTAGTCCATCCCCACCTTGAAGGTCTGGACGATCCGGTCGGTCGAGAGGAGGGCCGAGAGTGCGAGCGTGATGCTCGTCTTCCCGCTCCCGGATCGGTCGCCGGCGACGAGGAAGGACTTCATCGCATGCTCCGGAGGACTTCCCCGAACTCGCTTGCGACGATATTCCGGACGCCGAGGGTCTTCGGGTGCAGGTCGATCTCGACCATGACGTGCCGGTGCCCCATCTCCCGGAGCGGCGCCACCTGCCGGGGGCCGTTCGTGACCGAGAAGACCTCGATGCCTTCTGTGTACTCCGGCGGGACGGCGTGCGGAACCCCGACCATGAGGGCGAAGTCCGGAGCAATCTCCCGGAGCCGCTCCCCGACCGCAGGGCCGTTTGCCCCGTACTCGTCGAGCGCCCCGAGGAGTTCGGGGTCGACCCCGCGCTCCCGCATCCCGGCAAGGATCCGCCGGGCGTCCTCCCCGACCTTCGGGAGGCCGCGGCCTTCGAGGTTCGCGACGTAGGTGATCGCGGCCTCCGGGCAGGCGTCGTGGAGCGCGATGAGCTCGTCGGCGAACATGTAGGCGGTCTCTTTCTTCGCGTTCATGACTGCGACCCCCCTCGCGCCCGAGTCGGCGAGTTCGACGAGGCGTTCCGCCGCGACGTGCTTGAGATCGCCGCGAGACGGCTCGATGTAGTTCCGCGAGGCCGCTCCCCGCAGCCGCTCCACCTCGTTTGCCTTCGCTAAAAGGTATCGCTGGCGTTCGAGTTCGTCGGCGCTGATCCAGCCCGCGGCAGAGGCGGGCTCGAGCGTCGCAATCACCCCGTCGATGTTCTCGCGGAACCCCGCGTGGATGTCCACGGCGATCGCCGGGGTCGCTACCCCCGCGTCGTGGATCGCCGACTGGAGGTCTTCACCGATGATCATCGAGACACACGTCCCTACGACCGCCATCCGGTGGGGTGAGAACGTCTCTTCTGCGTAACGGAGAACCCGCATCAGCGGATCGTGCCCGCCGAAGATGAACTCGTTGTCGGCAAGCGACGTCGTCAGCACCCGCATGCCGTCCTCTTCGAGGAGACGGGCGTGCTTGAACGAGCAGCCCGACGGGCCGTGGAGGATAGCCACGTCCACCCCCAGGTCGCGGGCGGTATAGAGCGCCGCGACGATAGAACTCGGTCTTGGTTGAATGTAGTCCATACTTATCTCCACGTCTTTACCGCGAGGACGATCGCGCCCGCCGGGGTGATCGCTCTGGCGGCCTCGAGCCCCGCGGCGATCGTCGCCGCCGGATACCCTTCCCCGACGTAGACCGTCTCCGCAGGGGCGACGGTCGATACCGTCCGCAGGATCTCGTTCCTGGAGAACCCCTCGCAGATCGCCCGTGCCTCCTCGCCGATGACGAGTGTCAGGGGTGCGCCGCCGGAGAGTTCCCTTGCGTAGCGGGCGGCTTCAACGGTGGTCGCCATGTTCGTCCCGCTGTTTGCGTTGTCGACGATCAGGATCTCGCCCTCCCGCCGGGCCGCCATCCGGCCGGGCAGGGCAGTAAACCGCCCGAGGGGGGAGGGATCGACCCCGAGCACGCAGGCGGCCGCGGCCGCGAGCGCGAGCGGTGTCCGGTAGCCCGGGAGGGTAGTGAGCGGGTTCTCAAATGACCCGGCGATCCCGTTCCCGGAGTAGCGGCAGGTTCGCCCCTCGAAGGATACCATACTGTCGGCCGCGACCGCTCCGGGGAGGTCGATCCCCGGCGGGAGCACGACCGTCCGTGCCCGGGAGAGCAGCCGGCACTTCTCCGCGATCGCGCTCTTCTTCCTCGCCGCGACCGGATAGTCCTCCGGCGAGGTCAACACCGCCACGTCACCGGCGGCGGCGACCCCGAGCGACTCCTCGGCGACCAGCCAGCCGCCGATCCGTTCGGCCTCGCGCACCGCCGGGATCAGGGAGGCGGGAGTGATGCTCTTCTTCCAGAGCAGTTCCCGCTCCGGGTAGCGGTAGGTTCCGGTCGAGGTGTGCAGGATGCCTGGCCCCGGCAGGAGCGTTGCGAGGGCGTGGGCGGTCGTGGTCTTCCCCCGTGTCCCGGTGATCTCGATGAAGGGGTGTGGGAGCCGGTCGTCGTCGAGAATCCTCTTCACCGCCTCATGGTGCGAGACCGCGGGGCCGTGGCGTCGCAGAAGAGGGTGATCGGGATCGAGGTGAACCGGTGCGGTGACGAGATCGTAGGTCCGGACGAGCGCCTCCTCGATGGGGATGCCGGCCAGCCCCCGGTAGACGTCCACCTCGTCCACCCGGTGGCCGGCACCACGGAGTGCCCCGGCGAGTTCCGCCCCGCCGTGGATGGTATCCAGCACCAGGACTCGCATATTGTTCAGGGTTTTAGTTCGGCGACCGCTTCGGACGCGTTCTTCAGCATCAGTTCGGCAAGGAGCGGGTCGCTGCCGATGGGGTTGGCGTAGACGAGTGGTACAGACTTCCCGTTCAGCTGGAACGTTCCAAGCCGTTCTCCTTTCGGGAGGCCGAGGATCTCGGGGATGTCCTGGTTGATGTGGACGCCTTTTGCGAGGAAGAGCGGGACGACGACCAGCATCTCGATATTCTCGTCCCGGAACGCCTCGAGCTGCTCCTCCACCGTCGGGGTGTTGAGGCTCATGAATCCGGGTTTGACGATGTAATCGTCCGTCTTCTCGGCGATGAGTTTTGCAGTGGTCTCGATCAGTTCCTTATTGTGGGGGAGCTTGCTCCCGTGTCCGACCAGTAACATGCCTTTCATAGCCATATGTTACAAGGTACTACGATACTATATTAAAATAATTACCGATTGTTTTTAAGGCCCCGATCCAAAACTTATCTGATGGCAAACTTCGAACGGGAGATCACTTACTGCATCAACCGATTCTTCACGCACCGGCAGATCCACGGGTTCGCCTACCGGCTCAAGCAGAGCAAATTCAATACCCAGTACGTCGACGTCCTCGTGGACTCCCTCGACCCCCGCTACTACCTGGCCATCGAGTGCAAGTCGATATCGGGCAAGAAGATCTACTTCTCCCAGCACTTCCACTTCGACAAGCACAAAGTCCATCAGATCGACGCAATCACCGACTTTATCGGGAAGACCGGCCGCCGGGGGTTCCTTGCCGTGGAGTTCCGGTTCGGTGCGGGGAGGGCAAAGGAGGCGTACCTCATGCCCTGGGACACGGTTCTCGGGTATTACGGGAACGTCCCGGGCATCTCGATAGACGATTTCCGGCTCTGCTGTACGCTCGACCGCTCCGGTGAGGAGTACGATCTGCCGGGACTCGACACAAATCAATATCCTCTCTCACTGCCAACTGATGGAGAAGTATGATGGAAGCATATGATCGTTTTGAGCTCCTCATAAACGATCGGATCGTGAAAACACCGGTGGCAATAGCATCCATGGCCGGGATCGTGGATGCGGCATACGTTCTTGAGCGGGCCGACCATGTCGGGGCAGCGTTCATCGGGGGCTACTCCATCGACGCCCCTACCCTTGAAGCAAGCCGGCGGATGGCCGGGGAGGGTCGCAAAGAGTTTTTGTACGACGACCCGCTCGAAGCGCTGGGCCGTGAGATCGACGCCCTGAAAGAGAGCGATGTCGTTACCGGCCTCAACCTCCGCGGGAGCACGCCCGCCTCCTACGCCGAGGTCGCCCGGGCGTTCGAGGACGCGGTGGTCTACGAGATCGACGCCCACTGCAGGCAGCCGGCGATGCTTGAAACCGGGTGCGGCGAGTATCTCCTCCAGCACCCGGCGAAACTCGTCGAGACCGTCCGGGCGCTGAAGGCCGAGGACGTGACCGTCTCGGTGAAGATCCGGGCAGGTATTGCCGCCGACGACGCTGCTCTCGCCCGCACCGTCTGGAAGGCGGGTGCGGATATCCTCCACGTCGACCTGATGGACTTCGGGCACAACAAAGTCCGCCAGATCCGTAACGCCTCCCCCCTGACGCTGATCGCGAACAACTCCATCACCACCTTCGATAAAGCGATGGACGCCTTCTCTCACGGGGCCGACCTCGTCTCGCTTGCCCGGAAGTCCGACCCCTGGACGCTCGCCGGCCTCGATGCCGCCATCACCCGGTCGGCCGAGGAGGGCGGCTGGTACAACGCCCCGAAACAGCTCTGCCGCGGGGGCGATATCAGGGCGCTCGCCTTCTGCTGCATGCCGGTGAAGGCCTGCCCGCTCCTCCCGACCCTTGAGCGGATCGGGCTCTCCCGCGACGAGTACCTGAAGTTCAAGCAGGAGGCGGTGAAGGAGACCCCGCTCGAAGACGGGAAGAGCACCTGTTTCGGGAGCCTTGCCTGGTGCTGCAAGATCAGTTCTCCCTGTATGTTCCGCAACATGACGCTCGAGAAGAAGGGCCTCTCTCCACGCGAGTACATGCGGTGCAAGCACCAACTCTCCGAGAAGATCATGCACAGGATATTCGATGAAGAAGAATCTACCGATGAATCGAGCTGAACGTGCGCAGATGGCGATGATGCTCGAGGTCTCTGCCTACCCGAAGCCCGGGAACGTGGACAGGTGCCACGACTATGCAGATACCCGTCTCGAGCACTTCCTCGCCTCGACGATCCTCGCCCGCCCGGTCTTCGATGCGGCCGAGAAGACCGGCGGCCGGGTGGGGAACCTCATCCGGGAGGCGGTCATGCGCACGAACGGCCATTCCGGGGGGAACACCCACTTCGGGGCGTTCATCCTCCTCATCCCTCTCGTCCTCGGGGGAGATATCGACGGGGCGCGGGCAGTCGTCGCCGCAACCGACGTCGAGGATGCAGTCGATTTTTACGCGGCGTTCGGCCTCACGAGCGTCCGGATGGCGGAGAGCGACGATCTGGACGTGAACGACCCGGCCTCGGTCGCCGCCATCCGGGAGCGCGGCATGACGCTTGCCGACGTCATGGCCTACTCGGCGCCCCGGGACATGGTCGCACGGGAATGGACGAACGGATTTGCCCTGACCCGCCGGTGCGCCGACCTGCTTCATGCGCACGGGTGCGGCAGGGCGTCGGTCGTCGCGGCGTTCCTCGATCTCCTCGCTACAGAGCCGGACACCTTTATCGCGAAGAAGCACGGGGAAGCCGTGGCGGAGAGGACGATGCGGTCTGCGGCCGAGGTGCTCGACGGGAGGCGCGACCTTGCCGCCTTCGATGCCGAGTGCGTCTCCGCCGGGATCAACCCGGGCTCGATCGCCGACATCGCCATCGCCGGGATATACGTGGCGCTCGGGGAGGGATGGCAGTGGGACTGCTGACCGAAGGGATCAACGAGGTGATCGCGACCACCGGCCACAACGCCGCTCCCATGGGGATCATCAACCGGAACGGCTCCCTGCACATGGTTCTCTTCCGGGGGAGCCATACCGCGAGAAATATCGCCCGCGACCGGCGGGTGGTGGCGAACTTCGTCTTCGACCCCGTTATCTACGTCCAGACCGCGTTCGGCGACCTTCCATTCGACGCCTTCGTCTCCGAAGAGATCGACGGGACGGCCGTCTGCCGCCTCCGCGACGCGGAGGCCTGGGCCGCGTTTGCCGCCGACGTGGAGCGGTCGGGCGACGAGTCGATCGTCGTGCGGCTCAGCCCTCTGAAAGAGGAGGTGCTCGATCTCCGTCTCCACCCGGTGAACCGGGGATTTGCGAGCATCGTGGAGGCTGCCGTCCATGCCACCCGCTACGTCAGGAACCGCGACCCGTGGCTCGGGCGGCTGATCGAGCACCACAGCGGCCTCGTCCGGAAGTGCGGCGGTCCGCGGGAACGGGAGGCGCTCGAACTCCTCGAGCGGTATATCGCCGACAGGACCCACGAGTGAGAGTCGGGCCTGCTTATTCTTCCCGGGAGCCGCGTATCCCTTTGCCGCAGTTCCATATTTTTTGGAATATACTAATGCCTATATATCAGGACGGACCACGAACGCCCCACAGGGAGGTACCTGGTAATGGCGAAGATCTTTGATACGTTGCAGAACGATGGCAGGTTCGGCCGGCTGGTCGAGATCATCCAGACCCTCGGTGAGGATAAGATGCTGCAGGGCGAAGGGCCGATGACGTTCTTTGCCCCGGTCGACTCGGCGTGGGATGCGATCCCCGAGCCGAACCGGTCGATGATCATGAACGACAAGCAGATGCTCTCACATCTGATCGACTTCTTCACGATCGGCAATCATAAATGCACGCTTGAATCGCTCCTCAAAAGGAACGTCGTGCAGACCGTCGAAGGAAACAACATCATGATCCGGAAGACCGACCGTGGTACGCAGGTGGACACGGCCGTCGTACTCGAGGGAGACATCGAGGCGGAGAACGGGGTCATCCATGCCCTCGACAGCGTTCCCTTCACGACGCTTGCGCAGGCCGAACAGGCCTACCTGTCGACGAACGTTTGAACCCGGGCCGGAGTGCATCGTCCGGCTGGAAACCCTTTTTTTCTTCCCGGCGGGAGACGGCGCAGGATACGGCGTTCCTCGCGCCCGAAGCCCTCTCCCCGGGCGCATGGTATCATGTCCGTAATTTTATATATCTGGCCAAATGATTCGGGGGTTACCCATGAAGAGTATCTTTGAGACGGCCCGGGAAGACGACCGGTTGAGCACCTCCGTTGCGATGCTGCAGGCCGGAGGGATGGCCGAGACGCTCCAGGAAGAGGGAGAGTATACTGCATTGTTTCCAACGAACGAGGCGTACTCCGGTTTCTCCCGGGAGGTGATGGACGCCGTCACGGCCGACCGGGAGCGGCTCACAGCCATGATCCGGTATCACGTGATCCAGGGCAAACTCACCGCGCACGAACTCGCGCAGATGGAGGCGATCAGGACGCTGCAGGGCGACCACCTTGACATCGCGGGCACTCCCGGCGCGATACGGTTGAACGATGCCGGCGTCGTCCAGTCCGACGTCGAGTGCACGAACGGGATCTACCATGTCATCGACAGGGTGCTCCTGCCGCGAGCGGTCGAGGCGCGGGTGAAGCGGTAGGTTCCTGTCCGGCGGCGAAGACCGGCAGGAGACCGGTTCCCCGAGCAGTGCGGAATTATCCGTAGTTATATATACTCATGCCCCTTCAACTCCCGCCGGGAGTTGGTTCGCATGAAGAGTATCCTCGCGACCCTGCGCGACTCGGGATCGTTTGAGATCTTTCTTGACCTCGTACGGGCGGCCGGCATGGAGGAGCGGTTGAGCAGTGAAGGGCCGTATACGCTCTTCGTCCCGGAAGACGATGCGTTCCAGAAGGTTCCCCGGCCCGACTTCGAGACGATTCTCCGGGACGCCGACCGGCTCGGGGATACCCTGAACTACCATATCGTCCCCGGGGTGCACTCCATGATCGACCTGCTCGGCATAGGGACGCTCCGGTCGCTCCTCGGGGTGGATCTGACCGTGGAGGTTGCGCCGGAGGGGGTGCTGGTCAACGACGCTGCGGTCGTGGAGTCCGATGCCTGGTGCACCAACGGGATCTGCCACGCGGTCTCCGCACTGCTCCTGCCGCCCGTTGCAAGAGCCGTCGCCGCACGCGGGTAGCCGGAACGTATAAATAATCCGGTACGGTTAGTGGTGCGCGTGGAGAGAGCAGCATGAAGAATATCATCGATACCCTGGAGGACTCCGAGAGCCTTGGCACGTTTCTCGATCTCGTCCGGATTGCCGGCATGGAACCGATGCTCCGCGAGAGGGGGCCGTACACGGTCTTCGTCCCGACGGATGAGGCATTTTCGAGGGTTCCGAAGGATCGGATGGACGAGATCCGGCAGGATGCGGACAAACTCCTCCTGATCGTGAGTTACCACGTCGTGCCGGGGCAGTTGACCTCGGAGGATCTCCGGAGCATCGGCGCCGTCAGGTCGAGCCTCGGGACGGATCTCGTAATACGGTCGTCCGATAGGGGGATCACCGTCAACAGCGTTCGGATCGTTGAAGCGGATGCGTTCTGCACGAACGGGGTCTGCCACGCGATAGCGTCGGCGCTCGTCCCGCCGACACTGGAGATCGTCACCCCCTGACCGGGCTACCGCTCTCGCGGCAGACGGAACCGCCCGTCCCGGCGGGCGATCCCGACGGCGGCAAGAGCGCTCTTCTCCTTATCCTTGATCTCGAGCATGATGTCCATGTCGGACGGTGCGGTCTCGGCGAGGAACCGCTCGAAGTCGGCAGCATCAAGAGTCTCCGCGTGCCGGCCCTTCCGCCCGCCGGGCATCGCGGTGCTGTAGTCGATCATCGGGATGCCGTCGCGGGGCTGCCAGGTCGCGCCGGAGAGTTCGACCGCTTCGGCCACCCCGGCGCCGGAGGGGTTGACGGTGTGGTGGAAGACGTCGAAGAGCACCGGGATGCCGGTCTCCTCGTGGATGCGGAGGCAGTCGGCCAGGGTGTACCGCGAGTCGTCGTTTTCGACGACCAATCGGCGGAGGACGCTCTCGTCGAGCCCGGAATACTCCGTGCAGAACCGCTCGATGGCGGATTCCGGATCGCCGTAGACCCCGCCGACGTGGATCTGGATCTTCGCGGTCTCGTCGAGGTGCATGGCGTCGAGAAGGGCGGCGTGGTAGCTGAGTTCCGCGACGCTCCGCTCAACGATACCGGGGTCTTTCGCGTTGATGACGACGAACTGGTCGGGGTGCATGGAGACCCGCATATCATGCTCGCGAACGAACCGGCCGATCTCGCGAAACCTCTCCGCGAAGACCTCCTCCCACGGGGCGGTGCAGATTGGGTGCGACGCGAACGGCACGAGGCCGGAGCCGATCCGGAAGAAGAGGATGCACTCTTTGAGATTGAAGTGGAGGATCTCCCCAAGGCACCTGAGGTTCTCCCGGACGGTCTCCTCCAGCCGTTCGCCGGAGTAGGAGGAGAGCCGGAACGTGCGGCCCGAGGAGCAGCCGATGCTCCGGTTGATGCACGGGTAGCCGATCTTCATGGCTCTCCCGGGTGCTCCCGGACAGGCATCAACTTTACCTACAGGTATACGTGCCCTCGCTCTCGGCGACGAACCCCTCCCGTGCGAGGTCGCCGAGGATCCGCTTCACCCGCCCGGGCTCTTCACAGAGCCGGAGGATCACCTCCCTCTCCGTGACTGTCCCCTCCTCGAGGACGAGCGCGAGGATTCGTCCCCTGATCTGGCGGTCGGATCCTTCGAACCGGCTCTGGCGGGAGTAGGAGGCGCTCCTCCGGTTCGGGTTCGCCGTCCGCTTCTTCAAGACCGTACCGTAGTCCATCATCGCGCTGTACCACTCCCGCGGGTTCTCGCGGTAGAGCGTCCTCTCCACGAGCGGGAGGATCTCGTCGTCCCGGACGCCCTCCCTGTCCTGGAAGAAGAAGTGAATGAAGATCCGCCGGATGTTCGTCTCGATATAGACGACCGGCATGTTGAACGCATACGCAACAATCGCCGCCGCGGTCGCCTTCCCGATCCCGGGGAAGGTCGCGAGCGTCTCGACATCGGCGGGGAGTTCGCCGCCGTACTCGTCCATCACGCGCTTCGCGGTCTCCTGGAGCGCGATTGCCCGGCGGTTGTAGCCCATCCCCTGCCAGGCGAGGAGCACCTCGCTTCTGGGGGCACGGGCAAGGCTCTCGAAGTCCGGGAACCGTTCGAGGAACTCCGTGTATTTCACGGCGACCCGCTCGACCTGCGTCTGCTGGAGCATGATCTCGGAGACCAGGATCCGGTAGGGATCGGTGGTATGCCGCCAGGGGAGGTCGCGGCCGTGGGCTCGGAAGTAGGAGAGGATGAGATCCCGGAAGAGGTCGATGGCCTCCGGCGTCGCCCCCTCTGCCTGGACGGCGTCGAGGAGCCGGCGTTCGCGCTGGTTCTGGTCGGGGTCGAGGCTGCCGATCACGGTATACCATCTGTCTGACGGGGGCAAATAGGTTGGGCACCCCGGGGGTGGGGATGTTAAATGGCACTGAGAACGGCAGTTACAACGCCCTCCTGCTCCAAGAGATGCCCCTTCACGCGTGCCGGCTCAAGCCCCGTACACTGGACCGTGGGAATATCGCCATAGGGGAGGGGTTGCAGGGGAGGGGGGAGACCCCCCTCTCCTGTCCCCACCCCCCAGATGCGATATGCACTGGAAATCCGTGTTATGGGTTGCGAGGGACAGAATGCCAACTACTCGAAACGGTGCTTGGTCTTGGGGTGACAACCGGCGTTCGCTCCACCCTCTCCGCCTCTCCTCCCCCCTTCACTCCACCCGCGCCCGCATCACCGTGAGCCGGACGCCCGCCTCGCCGTCGAGGTCGAATGTCCGCGTATCGCCGTGCGCCCGGCAGAACTCCTGGAGGTCGAGCATGTGCCGGAACCCCGCCGCCGCCTTCTCGTTCTGCTCCAGTTCAAGCGGCGGCTCCAGGAGCGGCCGGGGCAGGAAGACCACGCATTTCGTCCGGCTCCGGGTCAGCGATACGTTCAGGCGGTTCCTGCTGTAGATGAACTCGGCCTCGCGAAGGGCGGTCTCGACGTCGCTCACGCCGTAACTGATGATTGCGCTCTCCGCCTCCTGCCCCTGCATCTTGTCGACGGTGTCCACGAAGGGGGGGGACTTCCAGGCCCGCACCCCGGCAAGACTGCTCTTGATGGCGCCGATCTGGGCGTGGTGCGGGCTGACGATGAAGAGCCCGTGCCGCCAGAACCGGTAGTCGCCGTCCTCCGTCGCCGGATACCGTTCTCCTGAGCCGGAATCGATGAGCCTCTCCCGGAGCGTTCCGGCCAGCCGGGCGACCAGCGCCGCCTCGGCCGGGTTCTCCACCGTCGTCCGGACGCCCTCGAGGACGCAGAGCACGAGCGGGTATGCCGGATCGAGAACCCACTCCATCCACTCCTCTCCCGGCGGAGCCGGAGCGAGGGTAATCCGCTGCCGTGCAATCTCGTCGGTTGCGGGAGCATATCCGGCGCCGTAGAGCGTCTCCGCCGGGAATCCCGAGAGGGTGCGGTTCATCCGCCAGTTCTCCTGGATCTGGCAGGTGTAGATGGGGCGGGAGGGGTCGTCGCGGTGCCGGAGGTAGGCGAAGACGGAGTCATCGAGCCCGGGGAGGCCGTCAACCGGTGCCGGATACGCCCCCTGGACGACCGGCGGGAGCTGGAGATCGTCTCCCGCGAGGACGAGCCGTCCGCCCTCTCCCAGCATCGGGAGCACCATCGCGAGTTCCGCCGCCCGCATCTGCGACGCTTCGTCGACGATCAGGAGATCGAGGGACGGGAGGGATTTCTCGAGTTTTGCGAACCCGTGTACCGTCCCGCCGAGGAGAAGGGCAGGATAGCCGACGACGGTCTCGGCCCGGTCGTGGGGCAGCACCTCGAGGCTCCGCTCCCCGCCGGGTGTCCGGATATCCCTCAGTTTGTAGATGGGGAGGCCCGCGGTAAGGCCGAACTCGTCGACCGAGCCCTGCACCTTGACGAGCAGGTTCTCGACGGCCGCGTGGGTGAACGCCGCGACCCCCACCCGGATCCGCTCCCCGTGCGCACGCCGGGCTTTGACGAGCGAGAGGATCGCCGTCGCGAGGAAATGCGTCTTCCCGGTTCCGGGCGGCCCCCAGACCAGGGTCAGGCGGTTCTCCGTTACGTGGGAGAACGCCGCGTTCTGGCTCCTCGTGAACCCGGCATCGCGGGCGAGCCGTTCGGCGTCGGCGGCGACCTCCCCGGGCTCAGGGATAGGCGCGGCGAACCCCTGCGGGTCGCGGAGGAGGCGGATGAAGTCGTTCTCCGGCTGCTCGTCGAGAGCAAGGAGGCGGTCGACGTAGCGCGGGGCGGTGAAGTCCGTGAACCGGGGGTGCAGCACCGCGAGATCACCCTCGGCAAAGGGCGCGTGATCGCGGGGGTAGGCCACCTCCAGCACGAGCCCCCTGACCTCCCCGGCCGTCCGGTCGACGATGGTGTCGCGGACTCTTGCGAAGCAGACCCCGCTGTTCCCGGGGTTCGGGCTGCTCCGGTAGCGGAGGTCGTCGAACGCCCGCTCAGCCTCCTCGCCCGCCGGTTCGTCCGGCACGAGGAGGTAACTGAACGCCCGTGACTGTTCGAAGAGTGCGAGATCCAGGGGGGCGAGCACCTTCCAGAAGTTCCCCTCGCTCTTCTTGAGCGGGATGCTGACGCCGTCCCGGACCCTTGCGGCCCGCGGCCGGCTCCGCAGCTCCTGCACCTGCCGTGCGCCCATCGTCGACTCGTACTCCGCGATGAAGAGGAGGCGGGATATCTCGGGCGTCGCGGCGTCCCACGAGCCCGGGAACCGGAACTTCTCCGCCCACCGCACGAGTCTCTCCTTCGTTCGTTCGCGGAGCCCGTCGAGGACGCTCCCCGCGGCGAGCAGGCGGCGCGAGACCTCCTGCCGGATCCAGTCCGTAGCCTCCGGCCGTCTCCCGTGCCAGGCCATCATGATGGCGTCGCTTTTCATAGCGTTGCCGTGCTCGTTCCAGAAGAGGGAGCTTGGGTTGAGGCGGTACGCAAACCGGGAGGAGGGGATCGCCGCGAGAACTTCAGGCAGGCGGAGCGTGAACGGGACGGGAAGCGCGAGCAGCCGCCGGATCTCCCGTGTCAGGACGACGGCCGGGAAGGGGACGGAAGTGCTCGGGTGGCTTGATCCGAGAGCGATGCCGGGATCCTGGTAGTAGAACCGCAGCCTGAGAGCGTCCTCGGCGGTCACGGGATCGTCGAGCGCCTCTTCGAGCAGCCGGGTGAAGAGTTCCTCCTCGTAGGTGTCGTAGACGTAGGTCTGCACCGACTCCTGCTCGGCCCAGTCGCGGCCCCGGTTGTACCCGTCGACGGCCTCGAGTTCCGCGGCGAGAGCCCGGACGAACTCCCGGCGCACCCCGGCACAGTCGCCGGGGTTCGCTGCGACGAAGATTGCTTCGTGCGACGGCGTCCCGTAGACGGCTTTGCCCCTGCTCCGCCGGAACCCGAGGGCGTATATCCGGCCGGATACAGGGTCCTTCTGGATGGTCAGGACGACGGCGATATCCTCGTAGACGGGGAGCGCGAGCGAGGTCGCGGCGAGCGGAATGATCTCTCCCGTCGTGAGCGCCCGGACGGTCGCCCGCAGGCGGTCGCCCTGGCCGGCGAGCGACCCGCAGTTGTCGAGGCAGCCGTCGCTCGCCGGGTCACGAAGAAACACCTCCAGGTCGGAGAGCGCGTTGATCGAGAGCCCGCCGTCCCACGGCGCCTCCCGCAGGTAGCGCCGCCCGATGGGCGAGAGCCCCGGGATCTGCGAGACCGAGGAGGAATCTTCCGCCTCTGCGCGGCAATGGTGGTAGAACTCGCAGGACTCGCACCGCGAGGTGAGGTGCCAGGGCACGTCCCCCGGCGGGGCGCCGAGGATGCCCGGGAGGCGGTGGCGGAAGAAGTCCTCGATCACCCGTATGTTGAGGTTTAGATCGAAGGGTTCCGGTTCGTCCTCCCCGTAGAGCCAGATCCCCGCCCGGTTCCGGTCGACCCGGAGATCGAGCCCGAGCAGGTCCAGGGCGTGCTCGAGGATCAGGGCATACAGCGTCGCCTGGATCCGGTGACTGACGCTGAGTTCTTCGCTTGCCTTGATATCGATGATCTGCAGGCGTCCTTCTTCATCGACCCTGACGAGATCCGGGCGGCAGGGGGAGAACCGGTGCCTCCCGGGGTCAAGATCGTACCTCTGCAGGAAGTGGACCGAGACCGGGATGGTCGTCTGGTAGATTGCCTCGCCCCGGGAGAGCCGGGGGAGGAGGTTGAAACTCTCTTCGATGGAGAACGACCGCCCGGAGATCGGCCCGCCCCCGTCCGGGAGCCGCACCCGGCCCGCGAGTTTCGTCCGGATCACCTCCTCCTCCCACCGGATGCCGGCTTCGAGGAGGGCTCGCGTCACCGGGCTCGTATCGATCGCGGCCGCCGGGATGCCGGCTCCAGGGCGCTCCTGCTCCGGGGTCGCGTGGTAGCGGAGGTGGCGTTCGCAGTCGTGGTAGAAGAACCGGCCGATGAGCGACGGGCTGAGGTTGAAGCGTGGCATGGACGAACTCGAGGATCCGGGATGACTCCCTGTGTGCCATTCTGTTTGTGGGGGCGCGGGAAAACAGTTGTTGTCGGTCGGTTCTTTTGCGTTCCATATGATAGATAGGATCGACCGACAGCTCTTCGAGGGATATGCGCGTTTGTGGCCTGGAACAGACCCCCGGTCATCCCGGTGCAGACCGCGCGCGTCTCCGGGCAGTCACGCGGTCTTTAGACCGGGTTTTGAGTGGTGGTTCCCTGCGCGTGGTGTGCCATGTGCGGTATCGGCGTTCGTGTAACTCCGCGATATCTCGTGCGTCTGCAAAAAAGGAGTCTTCTCCCCCTTCTCCTGGCTGCAAAATCCCTACATGAAACCATTGGGGAAATTAATACTCTGTGATGAGATGTGCCGGAATGCTGCGTTCCGGTTCACGCTCTCATCTCTCCGGAGGCCCTGAGATAGTCCGGGCCTGACGAAATGTTTATGTGGGTTCGGGATCAACATTGTATCTCACGCGGGCGGAACAATATCCGCCTGGAATTCGTGATCCGGCGAAAGTTCTCACAGGATTTTCGCGGAACGATCTCAAGCAGGAAGACAATGTTTATATGGTAAAACATACAAACATTATTTCCTGCGCAGGAAGTTGCTCCGGCCTGATTCGGCCGGGGTTTCCTGCATTTGAGGATATGTGGGTTCGAGATGCGATCTCGAATCTGATGTGGGAAGCAAATGTTTAAATATCCATAAAACCAACATTGTTTCCCTATTGATGGAGAACCGACATGACCGCGCCGTGACGCGGGTTGGTTCTGACGTTGGCATTGGCAATGCGGAAATTTGTTCAGTAACCGCTAATTCCTCCCAAGTTTACAGTAGTGTGCATACTTCAAAATTCTGGTTGATCCTGCCAGAGGTCACTGCTATCGGGGTTCGATTAAGCCATGCGAGTCGAGAGGGTTCGGCCCTCGGCGTACTGCTCAGTAACACGTGGATAACCTGACCTGAGGAAGGGGATA
>NZ_BCNY01000005.1 GCF_001602375.1 Methanoculleus horonobensis
CACTCGCACCTTCGGTGCTCGAACTCCTGCCCTACGGACAGTCGTCACTCGCACCTTCGGTGCTCGAACTCCTGCCCTACGGACAGTCGTCACTCGCACCTTCGGTGCTCGAACTCCTGCCCTACGGACAGTCGTCACTCGCACCTTCGGTGCTCGAACTC
>NZ_BCNY01000006.1 GCF_001602375.1 Methanoculleus horonobensis
GGCGACGTTCCGAAGGAACAGAGCTCGAGCACCGCAAGGTGCGAGTGGCGACGTTCCGAAGGAACAGAGCTCGAGCACCGCAAGGTGCGAGTGGCGACGTTCCGAAGGAACAGAGCTCGAGCACCGCCAGGTGCGAGTGGCGACGTTCCGAAGGAACAGAGCTCGAGCACCGCAAGGTGCGAGTGGCGACGTTCCGAAGGAACAGAGCTCGAGCACCGCCAGGTGCGAGTGGCGACGTTCCGAAGGAACAGAGCTCGAGCACCGCAAGGTGCGAGTGGCGACGTTCCGAAGGAACAGAGCTCGAGCACCGCAAGGTGCGAGTGGCGACGTTCCGAAGGAACAGAGCTCGAGCACCGCAAGGTGCGAGTGGCGACGTTCCGAAGGAACAGAGCA
>NZ_BCNY01000007.1 GCF_001602375.1 Methanoculleus horonobensis
GCGGTGCTCGAGCTCTGTTCCTTCGGAACGTCGCCACTCGCACCTTGCGGTGCTCGAGCTCTGTTCCTTCGGAACGTCGCCACTCGCACCTTGCGGTGCTCGAGCTCTGTTCCTTCGGAACGTCGCCACTCGCACCTTGCGGTGCTCCCGCTCCGTCTCTAACGAGCCGTCGCGGTCAGAAAATTATATATCCGGATGCATGGTATTCGGGCAGCATATGCGCATACGGGAGAAGACCCTGACGATTCTGCTCGTTCTGTCGCTTGTCGCGAACGTCTTCCTCCTGGCCGTCGCGCTCATGCCGGCGGACGACTTCTCCCCGGCGCTCTCCAAACCCGATTATGGTGAACCGCTCCCGACCACGACCGCCGCCCCTCTCCTCCCCGCGAAGGTTGTCGAGAACGGGAGTGCCGCCTCGATGCAGGTGCCGGTCATCCTCCAGAAGATCGAGGTCGACCGGGGCGGGCCGTTCTTTTATGAGGAGATGATCGAAGAGGGGGCGATGGTGAACGTCTCGGTCGAGGTCGTGCCCGGGAAAGGGCGGGTGCTCGTCCAGACGACGCCCCTGATGGGGATCGTCTTTCAGGACGCCGCGAACCTCGCGGTCGTCGTCGCCGCCAACCGATCCCGTGCGGATCTGACGCGGAGCGACATTATCTTCAGCATCCAGGGGCCGGAGGACATTTCCGAGATCGACGGCCCCAGTGCGGGGGCGCTGATGGCCGTCCTCCTCCTCTCGGTGCTGGAGGATTTTGCGCTCAACGAGAGCGTGACCGTGACGGGAACCATCGACGAGGAGGGGAGGATCGGCCCGGTCGGCGGGGTTCTCGAGAAGGCCGAGGCTGCTCGCCGCGGAGGGAAGACGCTTCTCATCATCTCGGACGAGAACGACCGGATTATCGAGTACCGGGAGGATACCCGATCGTTCGGCGGACTGAGGGTTGCGAGGCAGTTGCCGGTCATGGTGGATACGAAAGAGTATATCGAGGAGAACCTCGAGATCCGGGTGGAGTATGCAGATACCCTCGACGACCTGCTCGTCAGTCTTCGTGCCCCCGCACCCGGCCGGGCAGCCTGACTGAAGGGTATTTATCCTCTCCCGGGCTACATACCCGGATACTATGAGACCAGAGAGACTGCTGATCGCCGGGGTCTTCGTGGTTGCCCTGGCTGTTGTCCTGGCGGTCCTGCTGCCGGGGCTCTCCTCGCCGCAACCGCCCAATCCCGGCCCGACCCAACCTCCGACCCCGGTTCCGGCTCCTACCCCGACCCCGGCGCCCGTTCCCGGGAACGGCACCTACGTCAACACCACCTACGGGTATGCCGTCACCTGCCCGGAGGGGTGGTTCTACACCGAGTCCGGCGAGAGCGTCTGGTTCTCCTCGCCGGATAAGCACGAGGAGGTTCGCGTGAACACGAACCCGATCACGGCCCAGGGGGACGTCGATACGGAGAGTGTTCTCGAAGCGCTGAACGCGACCTACGTCGAGGATCTTCGCGCCGGGATCGGCGCCGAATGGGTATCGACGGAGAAGATCTCCCTTGACGGTGTCCCGGGATACGAGTCAGTCTTCTCCGTCCCCATCGTCGATGAAGACCGGTACACCTTCGTCGCCCGTTACGCCGTTAAAGACGGCGTCATTTACTCGGTCATGCACACGGTCTTCCCCCCCGGGTACGATGCTTACAACGCCGATGCGGCTCCGACGGCGGAGTCGTTCCGTTTCCTCTAATTTTTTTGCCGGACGCTGATCCGGAGAGATCGGTGAGGTTATCCCGGAATGCCTCTGCCGGGAGGCGCTACGCTCGCACTTCGAAGATCTCTGTCTTCTCGAACTCCGGCTCGAAAACAGTATCTGAAAAGAAGGTGGCGGGTAAATGGGTTGTCGAGAGGCAATCACCTTCGGCAGGACGTTTAGGGGTGTATCCCCGTCACCTCTTCTTCCCCGGCATGATATCGCGGATGACCGGAGGGGGAGGGCCATTGAAGCGAGAACATCGATCTACGATTCGATAGTCCGGCCGCATCTCAGGGCCTGTGCTGGTTCCCCTCTCTCATACGGAGGCGAATCTGCTGGACTGGTGTCATATAGTTCAATCCATTTCGTCTGCAGCGGAAGCCCGCTGCGACGTATAAGTATACTGATTTCCCAGGATAAATCCATTGTGATACGGAATTTTGGGTTTTTAGGTCTTTTAACCCCATCGATTTTGAAAAAGTGGGTTTTTTTTGGGTGTTTTTCATCACAACGGTCAGGTGATCTCATCCCCGCCTGAACATCCCGTCGAGTTTGCGTCTGTCGAACGCCACGACCGTCGGCCTCCCGTGCGGGCAGGTCCAGGGGGTCTTCGTCCGGGCGAGTTGCATGAGGAGACGTTTCTGCTGCTCGGGCGTGAGGCTGGCGCCGGCCTTCACCGCCCCACGGCATGCGACGATGCAGGTGACCGCCTCGCGCCGGTCGGGGCTCCTTCGCGACTCTTCGGCAAGGAGGTCGGCGATCGTCTCCCGGACCGTCCCGGGATCCTCGACCGCCCCGAGTGCGGCGGGCACCGCACGGACGGCGAAGGTGTCCCGGCCGAACTCCTCCACCACGAACCCGCCGTCCGCGAGGAGGGGGATCGCGTCACGGAGCGCGGCGGACTCCTTCGGGGGGAGCGAGAGGACGACCGGCATGATCAGTTCCTGCGACCCGGCCGCCGTATCGCGGTTCTCCGTGACCTGGTCGTAGAGAACCCGCTCGTGGGCTGCGTGCTGGTCGATGAGGTAGAGGGTGCCGTCGGTTCCCTCCGCCACGATGTAGGTCGCGGCCACCTGTCCGATCGGTTCCATCGCGGGGAGGAGGTTCTCTCCGCCTTTTGTCTCCGTCCGGCGGAGTTGCCTGTCGGAGAGGGTGAGTTCCCGGTGGCCGGCCGTGTAGGGCGCCCCGGCCTCGGCGACCGGCGGCGAGGACGGCGCCGGTTCGATCCCCTCCGGGACGATCTGCTGCTGCACCGGCTCGTCCGGGGTCTCGCGTGCGAGGTCGTGACCGGCGAGCGCCTCCTCGACGGCGGCCGCAATCGCCCCCGTGATCTCCCGCTCCCGGGAGAGACGAACCTCCCTTTTCGTCGGGTGGACGTTGACGTCCACAAGATTGGTGTCGATCGAAAGTTCGAGGAACGCCACCGGGTAACGGTCCTTCGGGAGGAGGGTGCCGTAGCCTTCCCGGACGGCGGCGGCGATCTGCCGGGAAGAGATGCTTCTCCCGTTGATGCTGACGGAGATCTGCGAGGGGCTTCCCCGGCTCTCCGACGGCCGGGAGATGTAGCCGCCGATACGGAGGAACGGCAGCCGTCCTTCGACGGGGACGAGCGACCGGGTGAGTTCGGCGCCGTAGAGCCCTGCGATGGTGTTTAAGATCCCGTCCGATCGCTGGGTCGCCATCCGCTCTTTCCCATTATGCACCACCCGGAAGGCGACCTCGCCGTGGGCGAGGGCGAGACTCTCCACGACCGCGTAGATGTGGGCGAGCTCGGTGTTCCTGCTTTTTAAGAACTTCCGGCGGGCGGGGGTGTTGTAGAAGAGGCGTTCCACCGCGATCGTCGTCCCCTCCGGTGCTCCAACCTCGCTCTTCTCCACGACCTCGCCGCCCCTGACGACGATCCGCGTCCCGGCGAGCGCTTCCCCTCCCCGGGGGCGGGTGACTATAGTCACCTCCGCGACGGCGGCGATGCTCGCGAGCGCCTCCCCCCGGAACCCGAGGGTTCGGACAGCACAGAGATCGGCGATATCCCGGATCTTGCTCGTCGCGTGGGGAGTGAACGCGAGGATCGCCTCCTCTCCGGTCATGCCCTCCCCGTTATCGGTCACCCGGATCTTCGTGATCCCCGTCATGTCCGAGGAGACGTCGAGAAGGATGCTCGTCGAACCCGCGTCGATCGCGTTCTCCAGAAGTTCTTTCACCACCGATGCCGGCCGCTCCACGACCTCGCCGGCGGCGATCTGGTTCACGGTGTCGGGGTCGAGGACGCGGATCTTCGTCATCGCTCACTCCTCTCCCCGTTCGCGATCCTCTGGAGCCTGTTGAGGGCGTTCAGTGCCTCGATTGGAGTCATCTCGTTGGGGTTCATCTCTTTTAATTCTCTGACCGCCGGGTTCTCCTCTACGACTCCCTCGCCGGGGTCGACGAGGAGCATCTGGGTGTAGCGGGGAGCCCGGACCCCGGCCGGGAACTCCCGCGTCGACGCTTCCTTCAGGAGTTCCATCGCCCGGTCGGTCACCTTCTTCGGGATCCCGGCAAGGTGGGCGACGTGGACACCGTAACTCCGGTCGGTCGCGCCGGGGATGATCTTACGGAGGAAGACGACGTCCTGCCCGGTATCCTTCACCGCGAAGTGGAAGTTCTTCACCCGTTTGAGCGATCCTTCAAGGTCGATCAGGTCGTGGAAGTGGGTTGCAAAGAGCGTCCTCGGCCCCGCGACCGCCTTCCCGTGCAGGAACTCCACCACCGCCCGGGCAATCGAGCACCCGTCGAGCGTGCTCGTTCCCCGCCCGATCTCGTCGAGGATGACGAGACTCTGCGCCGTCGCGTTGTTTAAGATGTTCGCGAGTTCCAGCATCTCGACCATGAACGTGGACTGTCCGGAGGCGAGGTCGTCGAACGCCCCTACCCGGGTGAAGACCCTGTCCACGATCCCGACGGTGGCGTGCCGGGCCGGGACGAAACTCCCCATCTGGGCCATGATGCAGCAGAGCGCCACCGCCCGCATGTAGGTGGACTTGCCCGCCATGTTCGCCCCGGTGATGATCGTGATCTGGTCGCCGGCGGAGTCGAGCTCCGTGTCGTTTGGGACGAACGGCACCGGGAGGTGCCGCTCCACCACCGGGTGGCGGCCGTCGCGGATGACGATCCGGCCGCTCTCCTCGATCGCCGGGCGGGTGTAGCCGTAGCGGGCGGCGACCTCGGCGAGCGCCGCATAGACATCGAGGAGCCCGACCGCCCGGGCGGTCGCCTGGAGGCCGGCGACCTCCGCCGTGAGCGTCCGGACGAGTTCGGTGTAGATCTCTGCTTCGAGCGCTCCGAGCCGCTCTTCGGCGGTCGCGATCATCGCCTCCTTCTCCCGGAGGTCGGGGATCGTGTAGCGCTCGCCGTTTGCGGTCGTCTGCCGCCGCTCGTACTCCGGCGGCACCAGGTGCAGGTTCGGTCTCGTCACCTCGATGTAGTACCCAAAGACCCGGTTGTAGCCGACCTTGAGGGATTTTATTCCGGTTCTCTCCCGCTCCTGCTGCTGGAACTCCGCGATCCAGTCCTTCCCGGACGTCGCGAGGTGCCGGAGTTCGTCGAGTTTGGCGTTGAACCCTTCCCGGATCATCCCGCCCGCCAGTGCGCGTGCCGGGGGGTCGTCGACGATCGCCCGGCCGACGAGGTCGACGACGTGAGCGTGATCGCTCATCGCGGCGAGGGCCTCGCGAACCAGGGCCGGTGCGCTGGGAGGAATGAGCGATTTTGCGTCCGGTATCGTACAGAGAGAGTCGCGGAGCGTCGCGAGATCTCTCGGTCCGGCGTTCCCGTAGGCGATCCTTCCCGCTATCCTTTCTGTGTCGGCGAAGTCGCCGAGGGTCGCGCGAAGCGCCTGCCTCTCGAGCGCGTGCTCGAAGAACCACTCAACCGCGTCGAGCCGCGCCTCGATGGCGGCCTTCCCGAGCAGGGGGGCGATCAGGAACGACCGCATCGTCCGGCTCCCCATCGATGTCTCCGTGGCGTCGAGCGCGGCAAGAAGGGTGTTTGCGTCGCCGACTCCCTGGATGGGCGCGGTGATCTCGAGGTTCCGGAGAGTGATCGCGTCGAGCGCCATATTCCCCGACGGCACCCGCGTCGAGAGCCCCGAGATGTGGGAGAGGGGTGACTGCTGCGTATCCTGAGCGTAACGGAGCGCCGCTCCGGCCGCGGCGATCGCGCCCGGCATCCCTGCGCACCCGTAGCCGTCGAGCGTCGTCGTCCCGAACTGCTTGCAAAGCTGCTCGCACGCCGCGTCGACCTCGAAGGCGTCGTCGCGGTAGCGGCTCACCGTCACCCCGAGGGCTTCGAGCCGGGTGGGGAGGCCGTCTGCGAGGCTCTCGGGGACGATCACTTCTGACGGGCGGTACCTGACCGTCTCCGAGACGATCTCGGCGTAATCGCGCCCGCCGCCCCCGGAAGAGACGAAGAACTCGCCGGTCGAGACGTCCAGGAACGCGAGGCCGAAGGTCTCTCTCCGGTCGGGGGCGACCGCCATCAGGTAGTGGGCGCCGGCCGAGGCGAGCATCGAGGAGTCGATAAGGGTTCCCGGGGTGATCACCCGGGTGACATCCCGCTTCACGATGCCTTTTGCGGTCTTCGGGTCCTCCACCTGGTCGCAGATCACCACCTTGTAGCCCCTGCCCACCAGGCGGGCGATGTAGCCTTCGGCGGCATGATGGGGGACGCCCGCGAGCGGCATCCGGTCGCCGTTCTTGTCCCTGCCCCGGGCCGTCAGGGTGATGTCGAGTTCGCGAGCCACCACGCCGGCATCTTCGCCGAAGGTCTCGTAGAAGTCGCCCATCCTGAAGAAGAGGATGGCGTCGGGGTACCGGGCTTTCGCTGAATAATACTGCCGCATTGCCGGGGTCGGTCCGTCGGTCATCGCTTCTCCTTATAGAATCCGCACGGGGCCACATAAGGGTACTGTCCCGGAAATCGGACGGAACTGGCCCCGATTAACTGCACCACTCCGGCGGCCCCGGACAAATTAAATACGTCCGGAACGCGTACCTGGAACACGATACTGTATGTCGGCGACTATCGCAGAAAAGATATTTTCGCAACGGTGCGGGAGACCCGTCCGCGCGGGAGAGGTTGTGATGGCACCCGTGGATGCAGCAATGATCCACGACATCACCGGCCCGCTTGCGGTCAGGGTCTTTCGCGAGATGGGTGGAGAGCGTGTATTCGATCCCGAGCGGATCATTATGCTCTTCGACCACCAGGTACCCGCCGACTCGATACCCGCCGCCGAGAACCACGTCTTTATGCGGCAGTTTGCTGAAGAGCAGGGGATCCACAACTACGACCTCCTCGAGGGCGTCTGCCACCAGGTCGTGATGGAGAAGGGACGGGCGGCGCCGGGTGAGATCATCGTCGGCACCGACTCCCATACCTGCACCTACGGTGCGGCGGGGGCGTTCGCGACCGGGATCGGTTCGACCGATATGGGGTTCGTCCTGAAGTTCGGGGCGCTCTACTTCCGGGTGCCCGAGAGCGTTCTGGTCGAGGTCGAGGGTGCGTTCGGCAAAAGAGTCGGAGCAAAAGACCTCATCCTCTCCCTCGCCGGCGACATCGGCGCCGACGGGGCGACCTACATGGCGCTCGAGTTCACCGGCCGGGCGATGCGCGAGATGAGCATGGCAGGCCGGATGACCTGCGCGAATATGGCGATAGAGATGGGGGCGAAGGCCGGGATCGTCCAGCCCGATGCGGCCACCTGGGACTACGTCGCCGCCCGCCGCGATATCGAGCCGTTCGACCTCGCGGGCGATGAAGACGCCGCATACGCGGAGCGTCGCCGCTACGACGTCACCGACCTCGCCCCGCAGGTCGCCGTCCCGCACAACGTCGACAACGTCGTGGATGTGACGAAGGTCGCGGGAACGAAGGTCGACCAGGTCTTCATCGGCTCCTGCACGAACGGCCGCTACGAGGACCTCTTCGAGGCGGCGGAGGTGATGGGGGACGCCGACCGGTTCGCCGACGGCGTAAGGGTGATCGTCATCCCGGCCTCGCGGACGGAGTACTTGAAGGCCCTCCGGGCGGGACTGATCGAGCGGTTCGTCGAGGCGGGAGCCCTTGTGGAAGCGCCGTGCTGCGGCCCCTGCATGGGCGGGGCGTTCGGCCTCCTCGCCCCCGGCGAGGTCTCGCTCTCGACGTCGAACCGGAACTTCCGGGGGAGACAGGGGAGCGCCCAGGCATTGGTCTACCTCTCCTCGCCGGCGACGGCGGCGGCGAGCGCCCTCTACGGCGAGATCACCGATCCGAGGGAGGTGTGAATCATGCGAGTCTGGAAGTTCGGCAACGATATCGATACGGATGCAATCATACCCGGGCGGTTCCTCACGATCTATGATCCGGCGGAGCTCGCGAAGCACGCGTTCGAGGGAACGAGGGACGAGTTCGCGAAAGAGGTGCGGGAGGGCGACGTCGTCGTCGGCGGCAGCAACTTCGGGTGCGGCTCCTCCCGCGAGCACGCGCCGCTCGCGCTCCTCGGCGCCGGGGTGAAGGTCGTCGTCGCGAAGTCCTTTGCGCGGATCTTCTACCGGAACGCCGTGAACACGGGTCTCCTGCCCCTGGTCTCTGCCGGGGCGGAGGGCATCCGTGACGGCGATGCCGTCACGGTGAACCTCGCCGACGGCTACATCGAGGCGAACGGCAAAAGGCTCCCCATCGAGCCGGTGCCTGGGTTCATGAAGGAGATCGTCGATGCCGGTGGCCTGGTGGCCTACGCGAAGAACCTGGACGAGGTGAAGAGATGCAGCACCGAGTAGCCGCAATCGGCGGGGATGGGATCGGCCCCGAGATCGTCGCGGCGGGGAGAGAGGTCATCGACGCCGCCGGCGAGCGCTACGGGTTCGATATCGCGTGGACAGACTTCGATATCGGGGCGGAGCGCTACCTTGCGACCGGCGACCTCCTGACCGAAGAGGATATCCGGGGACTCTCGAAGTTCAACGCGATCTATTTCGGGGCGATCGGCGACGACCGGGTGAAGCCCGGGATCCTCGAGAAGGGCATCCTGCTTGCGATCCGGTTCCACTTCGACCAGTTCATCAACCTCCGGCCGATCAAGCTCCTCGACGGCGTGGCAACGCCGCTCGCGAACAAGCGCCCGGAGGATATCGACTTCGTCGTCGTCCGGGAGAACACCGAGGACTTCTACGTCGGGATCGGTTCGCGGTTTGCGGGACGTCGCGAGCAGAAGGCCCTCGAGGTCGTCCGCGACATCTACAGCGTCAGGTTCGGCCTCGACGTCGAGACCGACGCCGACGAGCTCGCCTACCAGATCGGCGTCGTCACGCGAGAGGGTGCCGAGCGGGCGATCCGCTACGCCTTCGACCTCGCCGTGAAAAGAGAGAATAAGGTCACGTCGGTCGACAAGGCAAACGTCCTCTCCGATATCTACGGCCTCTGGCGGGACGTCTTCACCGACGTCGCCGCCGGCTACCCCGACGTCAAGACGGAGTTCAACTTCGTCGACGCCGTCACGATGTGGTTCGTCAAGAACCCCGAGTGGTTCGACGTCGTCGTCACCCCGAACATGTTCGGCGACATCATCACCGACCTCGGTGCCATGATCCAGGGCGGGCTCGGGCTCGCCCCCGGCGGAAACATCAACCCGAAGGGCACATCGATGTTCGAGCCGATCCACGGCTCCGCGCCGAAGTACCGCGGCCAGGACGTCGTGAACCCGCTCGCCACCGTCTGGGCGGGCTCGATGCTCCTCGACCACCTCGGCGAGCACGAGGCAGCGGCGGCGGTTCTCCGGGCGATCGAGAGGAGCATCCTCGACGGATACGTCACCCGGGACATGGGCGGCGCGAAGAAGACAAGCGAGGTCGGGCAGTATCTTGCCTCGCTCGTGAAGACGGTGTAGGGCCGCCGGCCTGTCGTCTCCTGTTTTTTTTTTGGCTTTGCTCAAGCCCCGCCTGCTTGCGCCAGACGTTTGCAACCCAGAGGAACTCTTGGGCACGACTTTCCACCGGGTTGCGCACTTGCGGTGCTCGTGCTCCGGATGTTGGTTGTGTCCATCGCATATCGCCATGACTGCCCCCGCCCCGAGGGGCGGGGTGCGACGGGCCATAGGGCCGGAGTTTGAGCACCGAAGGTGCGGAGTGCGACGGGCCATAGGGCCGGAGTTTGAGCACCGAAGGTGCGGAGTGCGACGGGCCATAGGGCCGGAGTTTGAGCACCGAAGGTGCGGAGTGCGACGGGCCATAGGGCCGGAGTTTGAGCACCGAAGGTGCGGAGTGCGGCACTCCGCTAGGAGTGGAGTTGAAGCACCGTCAGGTGCGATTGAGGAGCGCGAAGCGCGGGTGGGGTGGGGTTGATGGGATGTGCGGATTGTAGCGAGGTGGAGACAGGGGAGGGGGAGACCCCCTCCCCGTCAGCCCCACCCCCAGTGGCGATAGCCACCACGGTCCACTGCATGGGAACACGCTCGAAGAAAAAACTGATTCCAGGGACAAGCCTATTCTAGTATTAATTTCGCCAAGGTAGGGAGGATGACCCGAAAACGGTTTCAACAAAGGAAGCCATTTCCCTCAAGGTACTGTCTTTTATATCCCCGCACCGCCATGATCTTGTAGAACGATGCAGGAAGAGCAGCAGACACCGTGCGAGAACCCCCTCTGGCCGTGTGCGATGACCGGGGCGGTCGCCTGTCTTGCGGGATTCGAGGATATCGCCGTCATCGTCCACGGTTCGAGCGGGTGCTACTTCTACCCCGCGTCGCTCGTCGGGGTTCCCATCCACGGGACGTTCCTCGTCGAGAACGAGATCATCTTCGGGACGGAGTCCCGCCTCGCGGAGGTGCTCCGGGAGCTCGCCGGCCGCTACGCCCGGATAGCCGTGGTCAACACCTGTGTGCCCGCGATCATGGGGGAGGATATCGGCGACCTTGCCGATGAGGGGCAGATTATCGTCGTCGACAGTCCCGGGTTCCTCGGCGATCTCGAGGCCGGCTACCGCCGTGCGCTCGACACAATAGCGCCGGTGGTCGACCCCGACGTATTCGGCGTCAACATCGACGGCGTCTGCCGCACCGACCCCTTCTGCCGGGGGAACGCCCTCGAGGCGCGGCGCCTGCTCAGCCTTGCAGGCGTTCCCATCGCCACCACCTTCTGCCTCGACCGCTACGCCGCGACCCGCCGGGCGGCCCCGTTCACCGTCGAGACGAACCCGGATATTGCGAGCGGTGTCGGGACCGCCTGCGGCTCGCTCCTCGGCCTCGATGCGGTTCGCGAGACCTTCGAGCGGCTTGGCGCGGAGATCGACGGCGCTGATGTCCGTCCGGTCATGGATGAGATCGCGTGGGCCGATGCCCGGATCAGGAAGGCCTGCGAGAAGTACCTCCGGAGGTTCGACCCTCCCCGCGTGGCGATCGCCGGCGGCGATGCGTATGCCTCGTTTGCCGCCGACCTCCTCGACCGGTATCTCGGCGCCGAGATCGCCTGCGTCGCCGCCCGGAACGGTTCCGGTTCCTCCGGCGACGGCACCACCCGCACGACCGACTTCTCGGTCATCCGCGGGATGATCCTTGACGCCGAACCCGACCTGATCCTCGGCTCCTCCTACGAGGCGTCGATCGCTCCCGACGCCGCGTTCGTCGGGCTGACGCTGCCGCTCCGGGACAGGGTCGCTCTCTCTTCCCACGCGGTCGCCGGGGTGGAAGGGGCGCTCCGGCTGATGGAAGAGGTGCTCAACGCCTGCATCACCCGGAACCGGACAAACCGCGGCGATCCCTTCGCGCCTTCCCGGTGAGCAGCCATACCTGCCATAAGATATTTATCAACCGGCGGATACCGGGGAACCGGTTCGTCCGCAGGGCGGGCCGGTACGAGAGGGAGGTTTTGGCATGACACATCACGGCGGATACGGCGCCCACGATATGCTTCTCATAAAGATGTACGATCTCCTCGACGAGGACGAGATGCGGCAGTTGATGGTGCGGATGATCGACTCCCGCATCAAGATGAAGGAGCAGCACGTCGAACTGATGCAGTACAAGATCGAGACCTACCGGATGGCACGGGAGATGCTCGAGAAGGGCATAAAGAAGAAGTGAGCGCCGGGGGGGAGTCTTCCCCGCAGGGGATCGTCTCCTCTTTTTTACATCACGACATATATACCGGTATGGAACCAACGATCAGGGGCTACCTTGATACGGATTTCCCGGCGGTCTGCGGCCTCGAGCGGGAGAACAGCCCGAGAGGATGCAAGCCCGAGGTCTTCATCCGGCAGGCCGGCGTCCTCTTTGCCGATACCTTTCTCGTTACAGAATGCGGCGGAGAGATCGCCGGCTACACCATCGGGGCATTCGTCCAGCACCGGCAGACAACGGGATGGATCGTCCGACTGGTGGTGGCGGAGCGATACCGGCGCAGGGGGCTCGGGGAGAGTCTCGTTGCCGCCGTCATCGCCGGCCTCCGCGAGCGGGGAGCGTATGAGGTCTACCTCTCGGTCGCGCCGGGGAATCATGCTGCCCGGTCTCTCTACGCGAGGCACGGTTTTCTGGAGATGGATTTCTGCCCGGCCTACTTCGGCGAGGGAAGCGATCGCTGTATCCTCCGAAGAGATCTCACCGGCCGGGAAGATTTAATCTGCTCCGATTGAGAAGAATACGATAACATGTCCATCATCACTTTCCGCATAGGAGAATCGTTCAAACCGGTGCCGCAGTTCCGGTCTTACCTCTATGCGTCCCTGGTTCTGGCCGTCATCGTCTTCGTTCTGCCCTGGCTGGTTCCCATCATCATCTTCAGTCCGCTGCCGGTCGCTCTCGCCGTCGGCGTCCCGACGCTCGCCATCATCGTCTTCGTCGCCTACTGGATACCGCTCTACCACGAGAGCATCGTCTACCGGCTCACCGTCACCGAGGTGACCTGGCAGCGTGGGGTCTGGTTCCGGCAGACGGGGATCGTCCCCTACAACCGGATCACGAACGTCGATATCTCCCAGGGACCCCTGATGCGGTTCTTCTCCTTCTCGGCGGTCAGGGTGCAGACCGCGGGCTACTCCGCCCAGGCGCAGGCGGAGATCGTCATCAACGGGATAGCGGATCCGAAGGATCTCCAGGAGAAGATCATGAACTTCGTGCGGACGACCGGGCCGGTCGCCGCGACCGGAGGCGAGCCCGAAGGGGCGCCGGCTGCCGATGCGGTGGTGGAGGAACTCCGGGCGATCCGGCGGCTGCTCGAATCCCGGCAGGAGCGGTAAAACTTTTTTGATACAGGGGGGTGGGGGCTATCTCCCACCGATCGTCTCCCGCTTGATGACCAGGACCGGCTGGCGGGCGTTCTTGATCACGTACTCCGAGACCGTCCCGAGCAGGCGGTCGCGGATGTTCGACCGGCCGTGGGAACCGATGACGATGAGCGAGGCCCCTTCCGCATCGGCTGCGGCCACGATCGCCTCTCCCGGATTGCCGGCGGGCGTCCGGACGGTCACCTTCACGCCCTGCCTCTCGAGCGCCCGGCGGGTGTCGATGATCCGGTGCTGGATCTCTTCTCGCAGTTCCTTCTGCGTCTCGGTCTCCCGATCGGGCACGGTTCCGAGGAACCCCTGTCCGCCCGAAGCGATCAGGGTGATCTCCTTTGAGTCGATGACGTGGACGAGAACCACTTCTCTGGTTCCCGCCTCGTGCAGCACGGGGATGTAGTCCAGCACCTTCATGGAAGGCGCTGAAAAGTCCGTTGGAAACAGGATGCGTTCGAACATACTCTGGCACTCTCTCCGGTGAGACCATATCTATGGAGGAGGTATAAAAGAGATCGTGCGTGGGCGGGCTCCGCCCCTCACCGCCGCTGCTTCTCCCGGATCAGCACCCGCCACCGGTGCAGCATCCGCCGGAGGCCGGCGGTTCCGACGGGTGCCGGGTAGGGGAGCGAAATGGGAACTCCGTCCGGGTCGACGGAGAGATCGAGGGCTTCGGCGCACTCGGTGCAGATGGCCTCCGCACCCGGATCGCTCCTGAGCATGGGGTGGGAGGACTGGAAGCATACCCGGCTCCCGGCGATATCGTCGAACCGGGAGAGCATCTCTGCCTGGTGGGCCTGTTCCTCCTCGACGGCGGCGGTGGCGTCGACGCCGCAGATCCGGCCGATCTCTTCGAGGAACCGGCACGTCCCGGTAAGGCCCGCCGGGAACGAGTCCACGTACGGCGTGCCGAGCCTCTGTTCGAGGTCTTCGCCGACCGGCCGGAGCGCCGGTTCCCGGAGGATGTTGACGGCGGCCGAGCCGAGCCGCCCGACATCCCCTGTCCCGATCCCCCGCACGAACCGGAGGTTGACCGGTATGCCGAGCCGGGAGAGAAGGCGCACGATCTCGGCCGCGTTCTCCTCGACGCCGTACTCCAGGTTCTTCTCGCCGATCAGGTTTGCCGAGAGGGTTTTTTCGTCCGCAGGACCGGCGAGCGATGCGACGGAGGAGAGGGCGTTCCTCACCCCCGTCTCGAAGACCCCCCCGAGGAACCCGGCGGTCGGTACGGGGATGACCGGGATGCCCCGGCGTTTTGCGCAGATCGCTGCGACGTCGTCTCCGATCGTCTCGACGATGCATGTCGAGAGGACGAAGACGGAGGCGGGCGAGAGGGAGAGCGCCTGTGCGATCGTCTCCTCCAGCGCGTCTTCGCCCCCGAAGATGATGCCGTTCTCCGTTAAGCGGGTCGAGAGCAGGCGGGGGACTTCGAGCCGGTCGTTCGAGAGGTGGGTGGCGTGCAGGAGGGAGAAGTTGTGGTGGGTGCATCCTGCCGGGCCGTGGATGACAGAGACGGCGTCCCGTACTTCCGTGAGCACCGAGAGCGCCCCGGTCAGGGTACACCCCTCAAACCTGGACGAATTCGAGGGCGAAGGATTCGAGTTCATCCATCTCGAGGGGTGTGGGGATGCTCGTCGTCTCGTTTCCGTAGACCGTGCGTGCGAGTTCCTGGTAGACCGCCGCCTGGTCGGACTCGGGGGCATACTCAACGACCGTCTGCTTCTGCAGTTCCGCGACCTGGACGATCCTCGAGCGGGGGATGTAGGCGATGAGCCGGGAGTTGATCCGGCGGGCGAACTCCTCCACGAGTTCCCGCTCGCCCTCGATGTTCTTTGCGTTGCAGATGACGCCCCCGAGCGTGCACCTGCTCCGCACCCGGCGCGAGAGGCGTGCTATGGCTTTTGCGATGTTGTTTGCCGCGTAAATGGACATCAACTCGCCGGAGGTGACCAGGTAGACCTCCTGGGCGTACCCCTCGCGCATCGGCATCGCGAACCCGCCGCAGACGACGTCGCCGAGGACGTCGTAGACGATCACGTCGCCCTTGAGGGCTTCAAGGCGTTCGAGGAGCTGGAACGTCGCGATGATCCCCCGGCCGGCGCACCCGATCCCGGGCTCGGGCCCTCCCGCCTCCACGCAGCGCACCCCGTGAAAGCCCCGGTAGACCACGTCGTCGACGGTGATCGTCTCGTCTCCGCGCTCCCTGATGAGGTCGAGAACCGTCGGGATCCAGGTTCCGTGCATCAGCATGCGAGTGCTGTCGTGCTTCGGATCGCAGCCGATCTGCAGGATATCGAGCCCCTCCCCCGCGAGTGCTGCCGATAGGTTCGCTGCAGTGGTGGATTTGCCGATTCCCCCCTTCCCGTAGAGGGCGATCTGTTTCATTGGATCTACTATGCGCTTGCATGGGTAATTAGGTGTCGGATGCAGTTCCTGCAATGGAAGTATATATCCTTTGCTGCATTCCGGGCGCCGTCTCCTGGAGACTCTTCTCCCGAACAATTCGTTCTCAAGAATCTTTTTAATATTCCAACATTTATAATTCGTTTTTTAAAATCAGAAAAGTATATAATGAGCAGTTTGAAACTCTTTGTTACGCAGAGGGAAAAAGCATGGACTCAAGATTCCGATCAAGGTTGGTTGCGGCGACAATCCTCATTGCCGTTGTCTGTTCGGTCTTCTCGGTGAGCCCGGTTGCTGGTTTCCGTCTGGAGAACAGGGATGGGAGCGGCACCGAAGCGGCGTTAGCGGAGGCCCTGGTGCTGCAGCAGAGCACCAAAATACGAGAAGAGTTTATGGAGAACCTCACCGTCTACATCGACAGCAGGAGCGAAGTCTTCAGGCGGGGAGGGGTATCCGGGGATGTGAGCGGGGTCTACGTCCCCGGGGAGAACGCTGTCTACATCCGGTCGGACAGGGATCCGGCGCGAGCCGATGAGGTCTTTGTCCAGCAGGTGGGCTACCGCGTCTACCACACGATGGGGTTTGGCGAGAGCAAGGCGTTTGCGGCGCTTGCCGAAAACCCGGGCACCTACCTGGCCCGGATCACCGCACCCGCCGGTGAGGAGAGGGAGGCGGCGATCTTCGCTGAGGCCTTCATGCTCTACCACACCTCCCCGGGGGTTCTGAAGAAGTACGCCCCTGAGGTTCACACCTACATGGACCTGCTCGTCAAGAACGGCGGGGACCGGGCCGCGGTGGACGACCTGTTCCTTCATTACCAGCCGGAGTAACCGGCCGGTTCTTTTTTTTACGATCCGGGAGAGCCGGGCCGGTTGACCTGGCGGCAAGGTCCATGTCTGCAGGTCTTGTGTCGGGTGCCGAAATCAGTGAAGTACTGATCGCACAGGCGTTTCACACCATTTTAGAACCAACAAAAACAGGGCCACCCCGGGCTCCGGTTGCCTCCCTCCCGGCAGCGACCCCCTCAATCGGCTCTCTTGAAGAGGCCCATGACGAGCATGATCACCGGAATGATCTCGAGACGCCCGATCCACATGATCAGGATGAAGAGGAGTTTTGCCGGATCGGCCATATCGGGCGAGACGAACCCCGTGGAGATGCCGTTGTTGCACATCGCGGTGGCGACCTCGAAGATCACGTTGCTCGAATCGAACGACGTCGGCTGCAGGTGCATCACCAGTATCGTGGCGACGAAGATGATCAGGAAGTAGAGCATGATCGTCAGCATGTTTCGCGAGACCTCGAGGTCGGCGATGTTCTTCGGGATCACCCTGCCGTCGTACTTGAACGGCACGAGCACCTTTCCGGAGACGAACATCCGCCGGAACCACCAGACCAGGCTCTGGAACCCGAGGACTACCCGGGAGAGTTTGATACCGCCGGCGGTGCTCCCCGACGACCCGCCGATCACGATCAGCATCGCGAGGAAGAGGACGGTCACGCTTGCCCACTCGTTCGGGGAGGCAACCTGGAACCCGGTACTGGTGACCGCCGCGGTGGCCATGAAGAGTGCCTGACGGACGGCCGTCGGGAGGTCGGTCGTGCTGAGCGTGACGAGATCCCAGGCGATCACGACGATCCCGAGCGCGATGAGCATGAAGAGGAGACGTGCCTGCTGGTCGCCGAAGAACCGCATGTCTTTCTGGCGGTAGAGGAGGTAGTAGAGTTTGAACGGCAGGGCGCCGGCGATCATGACCGGGACGATGAGGACTTCGAGCAGCGGATTGTTGTAGAACGGGATCCCTCCCGAGTGGACGGAGAACCCGCCGGTTGCGATGGCGACGAGGGCGATGTTCACCGCGTCCCAGACCGGTATCCCCGAGAGCAGGATGAGGCCGATCGCACCGGCGGTCAGCGCCAGGTAGATCTTCCACATCTCGAACCCCGTCGCGACGACGCTCGGCATCAGCGCTTCCGAGCGGCCTTCTGACCGGTAGAGGCGGAACTGGGTCAGCCCGGTTCTCGAGGCCATCGCGACGGTGAAAGCGACGATCCCGATGCCCCCGAGCCATTGCATCAGCGACCGCCAGAAGAGAAGTGTCCGGGGCATCTCTTCGACCGACCGCATCACCGTCAGGCCGGTGTCCGTCCACCCGGACATCGCCTCGAAGACGGCATCGAGGTACGGGACACCGAGTCCGAGGCAGAACGGGAGTGCGCTCACCAGCGCGATGATCAGCCAGATCAGGGCGACCGCCATGAGGGCGGCGGATAGGGGCGCCTCGCGATCCTCCCGGGGCACCCGGAGAAGAAGCACCCCGAGGATAAAGAGGACGATCGGGACGGAGGCCATGGGCAGGATCATCTCCCACTCGCGGTAGATCACCGCCACGACAAGAGGCAGCGTCGTGGCGACGCTCATGTACTTGAAGATGCTGCCGATGTCCTGTGCGATGATCGAGAACAGCTCGATCCTATCCATCGTTACACGTTCTCCGGGCGCTCTTATCTATTTTCTCCTGTGCGGCCGTTCGACTTATCTGGGTCGCATTGGTTCTAGAATCCCTATCGGCTGCATCTGAACCCGTTGTTTCCGGCCGCGGCCTCTCCGGCATCGGCCGCTCCCGGTGCGCTCTCGATGAAGATGCGCCGGTTGATGATCCGCCAGGCGAGGATGAGCTGGGCCATATCCCCGGCCGTCAGGTAGTCGCTGTTCTGGCTGAGATCAATCGGCTCCACCTGCGTCTGGAGTTCGATGTTGTGCTCCAGTTTTTTCGCGACGGCATCGTTCAGTTCCCCGTCGAACGTGAGCGCCCCCATCGCCTTCCCTCCGACGTCCTCGGTGGTGAACTCGACCATGAAGTCGCGCTCGGAGAGTGAGAGGAGGCCGAAGAGGTCGATCGAGAGGTCGACGTCATCGATGCTCTTATCAAGCCTGCTCTGGCAGAGGGTGACGCGGTAGACGTTGCGTTCCTCGCTCACGTCCCTGCCGTACTTCGAGAAGGCGATCCGGATGACCGCATCCGCAAACAGGCATTGCGGTGCGACGTACCGCTCGTAGTCGGGTTTGCGCTCCTCCATCTCCCGGAGGACGGTCTCGGTGGCGTAGCCTCGCCGCTCCACGTCGCGTTTGATCTTCCAGGCACGCTTGACGTCGGGGTCCGGGTCGACGTAGAGTTTGAAGTCTATCAGGTCGCGAAGCGTCCCGGTGATGAACGGGTGCAGCCCTTCGAGGATCAGGATCTTCGTGGGATTGAAGGGCACCGGGGGATCGAACTCCCCGTTGTCGTGGTTGTAGACCGGTTTCTCGATCGCCCGCCCTGCCTTCAGTTCGGCAAGGTGCTCTTCTAAGAGGTCGAACCGGTTCGCCTCGGGGACGAGCGGGGTTATCCCGAGGACTTTGCGTTCCCGGCGGTCGTATTTGTGGTAATCGTCGATGGTGATGGTGGAGACGAGGTCGTCCCCGAAGATCTCCCGGATCGCCCGGGTGAAGGTGGTCTTTCCGGACCCGCTGTCTCCCGCGACGCCGATAACGAAGACGTAGGGCGACTCGGCAATGACTCTCTTGAAGTCGGACGGAGGCATAATGCAGCTCGAAGGTTGGTCGGTATTCTGGCGTGTTAAGATTTCGGTGCAGGGCGACCCGGCCCGGGAACGGGTCGGCAGCCGTGAAAATGATGGAGAGCCTAGGGGGAGAGGATCCCCGCCTCCCTGTGTTTCTTTGCGATCTCGTCGGCGAGCCGGTCGAGCGCCGCGAAGTCCTCCTCCTTCGGGAGGCCTTTGACGTAGACCGGGTCGAGGAACTCGACCTTGAGCCGGCCGAGCATCTCCACGATGGTCTCGACCGTCTTTCCGCCCCAGCCGTACGACCCGATCACCGTCGCGTAACGGGTCTTGGGGCGGAGGAGGTTTGCGAGGTAGGTGGCGTAGACCGCCTGCGGGTGCGGGCCGAAGATGACCGTCGGCGCCCCGATCACGACCGTCGCCGCGTCCACGAGCGCCTTTGCGAGGTCGCCGGTGTCGGTCTTCGGAAGGTTGAACGGCTGAACCTCGATGCCGCGCTCCATCAGGGCGTCGACGAAGTGTTTGACCATAGTCTCGGTGCTTCCGTGCATGGAGACGTACGGGAGCACCACGGTGTTCGTCACGGCATCGCCCGTCCAGTCCCGGTAGGCGTCGACGATGAACGCCGGATAATCGTAGACCGGGCCGTGGCTCGGTGCGATCCGGTCGATATCGCGCGTCGCGAGTTTTGCAAGGTGCGCCTTGATGCTCGAGCGGAACGGCATCATGATCTCGGCGTAGTAACGTTTCGCGGACTCGTAGATCACACCCTCGTCGGGGACGTAGAGGGTACTCGTCGCGTAGTGCGAACCGAAGAGGTCGCAGGAGAAGAGGATCCGGTCCTCCTTGAGGTAGGTCAGCATCGTCTCCGGCCAGTGAACCCAGGGAGCGATGATGAACTCGAACGTCCTCCCCCCGAGGTCGAGCGTATCACCGTCGCCGATGACGACGAACCGATCCTCGGGGACATGGAGGAGGTCGACCAGGAAGTCGCGGCACTTCTGGTTCGTCACCACCTTCGCGTCGCCGAACCGTTCGAGCATTGCCGGTATCGAGCCCGAGTGATCCTGCTCTGCGTGGCTGGAGACGATGTAATCGATCGAGTCGACCCCGATTGACTCCAGGTTTCTCACGAGTTCTGCGGTCTTTGTCGGGTCGACGGTGTCGATCAGCGCGGTCTTCTCGCTGCCCCGCACCAGATAACTGTTGTAGGTGGTGCCGTCGGGGAGCGGGATCAGTTCGTCGAAGAGCCGGCGGTCCCAGTCGATGGCGCCGACGGCGAAGACACCCGGCACGATCTCGCGTGCGGCCATTACTCCTTCGCCTCCGTCTGGTGTGTTCCGGCTGGCATACGGTTTATCAAGGTATCCGACATGCTTCGTCCTCCTCCATAGGTTCTCGACCGTCCCGGTGAAGCCCTGCGGCGCCGGTCGGCAGACGTTTCTCCGGCGCGAACGCTGATAACGATTTCGCTCTACCTCACCGGGGTGGAGAGGGTGGTCTGTCTCCCCTCGCCGCTTCCCTCCCGCCGGACTTCGTTTGCAAAGAGGTGTGCCTGCCGTGTCGGTTCCGGGAGCCGGTAGCCCCGTGCGGCCGAGAGGACGAGGTCGACTGCGGCCGAGAGATCGATCCGGTGGCCCACTGAGACGTAGACGGGTTTCACCCGATCTTTCGTCCGCACCGCCATCCCGATCGTCTCGCCGTCGCGGAGTATCGGGGCGGTCGATCCCTTCTCTGCCGCGGGCTCGGCCGCCGTGCCGACGAGGAGGCTCTTTGCGACACCGACGGTGGGGCGGTTCAGGAGGATGCCCATGTGGCTCGCGATGCCGAGCCCCCGGGGGTGGGCAATCCCCTGCCCGTCGAAGAATATGACGTCCGGCTCGGAGGTGAGTCTCCGGAACGCCTCGAGGAGGGCGGGGCCTTCCCGGAAGGTCAGGAGGCCGGGGATGTAGGGGAATGTCGTCACGGCGGTGGCGGAGACCCGCTCGACGACGGTGAGATCGGGGAAACTGAGGGCGACGGCGACCGCGTGGATGACGTCCGAACCCTTCGCGTAGGAGGCGTCGACGCCGACCACGAGGGAGACCGCCCCGGGATCGCCGGAACGGCGAACCTGCTCCCGGAGCCTCTCCTGGAGGCGGATCGCCTCCGCCGGCGTCAGGTCGAAGGGATGGGTCTCTCTGATCTCCATGGTCGTTTCCCGTTGCACGGAGGTAGGTGGTATCGTATACCCGCTATTATATGCTTGGGGCAGGGGGTACTCCGCAGGTGACGATCGCCCGCGGAGATCCCCGGCCGGCGAGGCTTTTTTATACGTGAAGATGGGGTACGGCACGGAGTGTCACTCTCGGAGCGTGGATGATATGGCACGATGGGTCTGCAGTGTCTGTGATTACGAGTATGTTGAGGAGGCGGGAGACCCGGCTACCGGGATGCCGCCGGGAACGCCCTTCGAAGATCTCCCCGGCGACTGGCGGTGCTCCCGCTGCAGCGCGGGAAAGGAGGCGTTCGTGCGGGCCGGCGAGGAAGAGGTGGAGATGAATGACGAAGACTACCTCTGAAGGAGCCGCCATGACCGTGGCCGACGTGCTGGTCTCGGAACTCGCGGCCTGGGGGATCACCCTCTACTTCGGCATCCCCGGCTCATCGTCGCTCCCGCTCGTGGACGCGGTCCGGAGGAATCCGGACGCACGCTACATCGTCGTCCGGCACGAGCAGACCGCGGCCCTCGCAGCCTCGGCCTACAACAAGTTCACGGGAAAGGTCGCCGTCTGCCTGACTATCGCCGGGCCGGGGGCGACGAACCTCGCCACCGGCCTCTATGACGCGAAAGAGGATCGGGCGAGCGTGCTCTCCCTGAATGGGCAGGTGCAGGCGCAGTACGCCGGCCCCGGCGGCGTCCAGGAGATCGACCAGGACGCGTTCTTCCGCCCGATCGCGGTCTTCAACAACACCGTCGCCGACCCGTCGACGGCGGTCAAACTCCTCACCCGGGCGCTCCGGTACGCGATCGTCGGCCGCGGCGTCGCCCAGCTCTCTCTTCCGAACGATATCCAGAGGGAGCCGCTCGAACCGGCCTACTGCGAACGCGAGACCTGCCTCGCGGAAGTCACGACGGCCCCGACCGGCGAGGCCGTCCGTGCGGCGGCGGAGGCGATCGACGGCGCGGAGCGGCCGGTCATCCTCGCGGGCTTCGGCGCCATGCGTGCGGCGGAAGCGGTCATCGAGCTTGCGGAGACGATCCGGGCGCCTATCGTCACCACCTTCAGGGCGAAGGGCATCCTCCCCGACGAGAACGAGTGGGTTGCCGGGATACACGGGCCGCTCGGGACGCCGCACGCCCGGACGCTCGTCGAGGAGTCCGACCTCGTGATCGCCTGCGGGGCGAGTTTCTCCGACTTCACCGGGATCCCCAATGAGAAGCGGGCCGTTCACATCGATATCGATCCGCTTCAGCTCGGCAAGCACCCGCTCGCGGCAGGGGTCTATGGCGACTGCGCCGTTGCCATACCCCTGATCCGGGAACGGGTCCGGCCGCGGGAGGATACGGGGGCCGGGGAGTGGCTTATGGAACGGAAGCGGGAGTGGTTCAGCCACCTCGACCGGGAGGCCGACCCGGAGGCGGTTCCGATCCGGCCGCCCTACATCATGAAAGTCCTCTCCGAGACCCTTCCGGAGGACGCCCTCATCTCCCTCGACGTCGGGGAGAACCAGTGGTGGTTCGGGAGGAGTTTCCGGATGAAGCGGCAGCGGTTCGCGATGTCGGGCTACCTCGGGACGATGGGGTTCGGGCTTCCCGGGGCGATTGCGGCGAAACTGGCCTACCCCGATGCGACCGTCGTCTGCATCACCGGGGACGGGGGGTTCTCGATGGTCATGGCCGACTTCGTCACGGCGGTCAGGTACGACCTTCCCATCGTCGTCGCGGTCTTGAACAACCACCAGCTTGCGATGATCCGGGAGGAGCAGCGGGAGGCGAACTATCCGCCCTACGGCGTTGAACTCACGAATCCCGACTTCGCGGCGTATGCGGAGGCCTGCGGCGGCGCCGGGATACGGGTGGCCCGGCCGCAGGATCTCGCGGATGCCGTTCTCCGGGCGGTGCGGATGGACAGGCCCGTCGTCGTCGATATCGAGACCGATCCTGTGCGCTTTGAGTAAGCCCGGGCGCTCCTCGCTCCTCACCGGGCCCCGGTGAGATGCGAGACGCCGTTCACCCGAAATCTATAAGTATCCTGCAACTGTATGAAAAGCCGAGGGTAGATGTGAACATCCCGGCCATGGCCGCGCAGCCTGCGAGGGCCCTGCCGGGCAAGCGCGGATCTCCGGATGTCGATCCGGGTGGGAGCATCGGTATACCGTTCTTCGCTCCACGCTGAGGGTCCCCGGGAGCCTGTTAATCGAACGGGCGCTCGGGGTAAACTTGCGGCGAACCGGATCCGCTCCGGTTCACCGTTCTTCCGGCCGATAGTCTGCTGGACTCTTTTGGTGCTTCAAAAAGAGAAGGTTGAGCCGGATCACTCGTCGGAGAGATAGTCGTAGAGGAACGCGGCGAGCACCGCACCGACGATGGGGCCGATGATGTAGATCGGGAAGAACTCCCAGAGGCTCTGGCCGGCAAGCAGCCAGTCCCCGAGGAAGGGGCCGAACGTACGGGCGGGGTTCAGCGACGCGCCGGTCAGGTTCCCGATCGTCGTGATGATCCCCGCGACCGTGAGACCCACCACAAGCCCGGCAAAGCCCGGCGTGGCCCGTTCGTCGACGGCGGCGCCCATGATGACGAGCATCAGAAGGAACGTCCCGACCGCTTCGATGACGATCGCCTGCAGGTAGCCGATACCGGGGAAAGGGGCCGTTGCCCCGAGCCCACCGATGGCTACGGCGTCCGGGCCGACGGTCCAGGCGAAGAGGAGGCTTGCTGCCGCGGCGCCGACGAGCTGGGCGGCGATGTACGGGACGACGTCGCGGCCGGGGAGCCGGCGGGTTGCAAAGAGGGCTATCGTCACTGCCGGGTTGATGTGGCAGCCCGATATCCGCCCGAACGCATAGATAGATCCGGCGATGGCGATACCGAAGGCAAGCCCGATGGCGAGCCAGTCGCCGAGGCCACCGAGCACCCCGATCCCTATGTTGAAGGGGGTCGCCGGGGTGGTTCCTGCGGCAAGCATCAGCGTGACGGCCGCGGCGCCGGCACCGAAGAAGACGAGGATGAATGTCCCGACGGCTTCGGCGACGCATCGTTTTCCAAGAGATATGGTCATGGTTTCACCAGTACGTAGGATACTCCTTTTAATGAACCTTAGCCCAAAAAAAGGAGTTGTGTGTGCTTTTATTTCGGATACAGGGCGTTATAGCACGCGGGGCAGAGGATCCGCGGCAGCGGGGCCTTCACGCGCTTGCTGGGGAGCGGGTAGCCGCCCTCCCAGACGTCGACATCCTTCCTGATGGCGTGCTCCATGCAGAGCCCCATTCCGCAGACGATGCAGATCGCCACCGCCTCGCTATCCTTCCCCTCGAGGGCACAGTAGTAACACTTCATGGCCGTCCCTTCTATACCGCCTCTTTCCACTGGCAGTAGCGCTGCCTCTGGTCGACAAGGCTCGTCGTGGCGCAGTTCTTACAGGCCCGCACCGGCGCGGCGGCGGTCGCCTTCTCGAGCGCGATGATGTTTGTCATCATCGTCGCGGTCACGGGTTCGCTCGTCAGGAGGCACGGGTAGTCGGCAAGGCGCATCAGGGCGGAGAACCGGACGGTTATGGCACAGGCCGGGTAGGCGTACCACTGCGGGTTCATCAGCACCTCGTTTTCGTGGATGGGCGAGAGGTCGACCGGATACTTGCCGACCATCGGGGTCAGGGTCTCGTCGGCGCCGTTCCGCATCTTCCGCGCTTTGTCAATGAGCTTCCACCCGCGGTAGATCATGTCCATGAAGTCGCAGTTGTGGAGTTCGGCCGCCGCTCCCCGGGCCGGGTAGCAGACGACGTAGTTGTGGAACCGCTTCGTGAGGAGGTCGACGACCATCGGGGCGTTGAGGGCGTCGAGCTCGAGGATGTACTCGGTGGCGGCGGCGGACGCGCCGGTCGCGACCGAGAGGACGTCCCAGTAACTCTTGTAGGCGTCGAGCGAGTTTTGTAGCGACGACTCCATCACTCCGGTGACCGCCTCGATCGTCGCCATCACGACGTCGTCCTTGCACATGTTGAAGGTCGACTGCGCGATGTGGTGCGAGACATCGCCGACGCTGTAGGCGGGAACCGTCAGGATGTTCGCGTAGTGGACGCCGTCATCGACGGCGGCTCGAACCGTCGGCTCCATCCGCCGCCGGTACTCGGCCATGTACTTCCGCGGGTCGAACGACGACATCCCGGCGGCATCCATCAGTTCCGCCTGGGCCTCCATCGGGTCGCGGTAGATCCTCTGCATGATCTCGACCTCTTTCGCCGTCGCCTCGCCGGGGGTGGCGCCGCCTTCGAGGGCGTGGGCGAAGACCTCCCCGAACCCGTAGGAGGTGTTCATCCCCCACGATTTGGCGGCGAGGATCGCCCGCTTGTGCTCGACCGGGATATCGGTCTTTTTGAGCACCTGGTTCACCACATTGCTCGTGCTGCCCGGGATCAGTGCGAAGTCGACGACACAGGTGGGGCCGTAGAACCCGCCGTAGCGCCGCACCGCCTCGATGCCGATCGTGGCCTCGGCAGCCGCGATTGCCTTCGTGAAAGCATCGACACTCTTTGCGAATGCCTCGTCCTGGCTTTTGAGGATATCGAGCACCACGGGTGTCTGGTAGTGCTCGACGAAGGGATCGTCTTCGGGGCGGACGGTTGTCGTGAGGCTCTGGAGGATCTCGGCATGTGAGATGACCGAGTTCTTGTGCAGGTCGATGACCGCCTGGCTCTGGTCGCCGATCGCCGTCATCTTCCGCACCGCATCGACGTAGGGTTTCGTGTCGCTGAGGGCGAATTTCTGGCCGCGCTTTGCTTTTACCGTCTCCACGTCCGCCCTCTGGGCGGCCATGGCCTCGTTTATCATCTTCTCGTAGATTTCTTTCATATCAGATCACCTGGTGATATCCTGCTGTCGGCTGAACCGGACAGCATGGTTCAGGAAGCGACTCCTGCGGCGCCCTCGTGAGGGTCGCCGCGTCCGGCGAAACGATACCGGGCTACGGAGATGGCGGAGGTCGGTGTGATCCCGCAACGAGCTGAATGAAGGGGGAACGGCAGCAAAGAGCGGCCGGTGAAACGCTTGAACGGTGGTTGGCGGGTAGAGAGAACCACTCCGGCGACTGCAGTCTCCGTATTGCTCCGATGGTTCGGTATGGGTTCTTCAGTCGGCGTATTGGGTTGCTCTTACATATATCTGTTGTGTCGCCTGCCCGGGGGTGTATCCGGGAGAAAATAGGGTGTTTTTTGATCTCCAGGGCTCGTTTTGTGGTTTTTATCGGGGCTCAGAACCAGGCGTCGAGCGTCTTCTGTGTCGCCTTCACCGAGACCTTGGCGAGAGCGCTCCTGACCCGCTCCTCGGAGAAGTCGTAGCGGCCACAGAGCATCTCCACGACGCCCTCGACGTCCGGCGTCCTCCACTCGAGGGTGTAGTCGTCGGTGATCGGCGGGTCGAGGAAGAACTCCCGGACAGGAGCGGGATCGAAGTCGGGCTGTTTCTCGGCGATCACTCCCTCGAACTCGCCGTTCCGAACGATCTTTAAGGCCGTCTTGCCGCCGACGCCCCGGATGCCCGGGTTGAAGTCCGTGCCGACCAGGATGCCGATCTCGACGAGCTGCTCTCTCGTGACGCCGAGACGGTCGAGGAGGGAGGGGAGGACGATCCGTTCGGGGTTCACCGTGATCGTCCGGCCCCTGGTCTTTCGCCGCCCGCTGACGGTGAGGTTTCGCACCAGCACCGGGGAGCCGAAGAGGAGCGAGTCGTAGTCCTGGGAGACCGCGTAGGTGACCTTCCCCTGCCGCGCCATGTAAGCCGCCTGCGCTTCGCCCTCGCTCGGCGCCTGGATCCAGGGGATGCCGAGCAGGTCGAGGAGTTCTCGGGACGACGCGATGGTGTGGCTGTCGATGCGGGCGGATGCGCTCGCCTGCTTGTAGGCCTCCTCCATGTCGCCCTCCCGGAGCGCCGTCTTCCAGGCCTCGTCTGCCCTGGCGCGATGTTCGCGCCGCTCGTTGATCGTCTCCTGCTTGAACTCCGGCGGCTTCCCGTCGAAGACAAAGACCGGGCGGATACCCTTCTCCAGGAAGTTTACCGTCCGAAAGAGGATGCCGGAGAGGTGCGAGGTGACCCGGCCCGCACCGTTCATCAGCGGAGTTCCGTCCGGCTGCCGGATGATGGAGAGGAACTGGTAGAGTGCGTTATGGGCGTCCAATGCGGCGATGCCGGATAGATCGTCCCACGTCAACGTCTCTTTACTGTCTGCCAGGATATCCCGGATAGCAACGCCCATGCTTACCTAGTCATGAGAGGGGGATATGCCATTAAGATGGCGATCCGGTTCACCGGTACATCCGCCGGGAGAGGCCGTCGACGATCTCCTCGATGTGGCTCACCGTGTTGTCGTATCTGGCGGTCATCGTCTTTCCCATCTCCTCCATATTCACACGCATGGTGCGCTCCCGCTGCACGACGCTCTGTTCAAGGCTCACGATCTTTATGCCGAGAGAGATGAGCAGTCCTCCGAGGGAGAGCATCATGAATGTCGCAGCAACCGCTATGACGAGGTCCTGCCAGAACCGCATCACCAGCACGACGGTGGAGACCACCATCACGATGGTGAGAACGATATCGCCAATGAGTTCGCGAATCTCCATAATTTAAAGTGATAAGGATGCATTAATTAACCTACCTATAGTGAGTGGAGTTTTGTGATGCAGATACGCGACTGGCTACCCCTTCTCGGAATGGCCCTGATGCTTTTACTTGTCCAGATCATCGCCATCATCCTCGTCATGCCCATGCAGGCGGCGGGGCTTGTTGCGTTTGAAGATCCCGAATCGGTGGCGAATCCCCTGATCTTCATAGGGATGCTGCTCGCCTTCACGCTGGTTCTGCTCTTCCTGCTCCGGACAGGCGGCCGACGGTTCATCGCCGTCTTTATCGGGTTTGCCCTCTTCATGACGTTTCTCTACATATTCGGTGCGCTCTCCCTCCTTCTCTTTGGGGCCACGACCGCTGCCGTGGCCGGAACGCTCATCGGCGCCGTAGCGGCGACTGCGCTCCTCTACCTCTATCCGGAGTGGTATGTCATCGACATCCTCGGCGTTCTGATCTCTGCCGGGGTTGCGTCCATCTTCGGGATCTCACTCGCCGTCGTGCCGGTGCTCGTGCTGCTCGTGCTGCTTGCGATCTACGACGCCATATCGGTCTACCGGACAAAGCACATGATCACCCTCGCCGAAGGCGTCCTCGAGACGAAGGCGCCCATCCTGGTCGTGGTCCCGAAGAGAGCGGATTACTCGTTCAGAAAAGAGGGGCTCAACATCGGTAAGGGGGAGGAGCGCGGCGCGTTCGTCATGGGCATGGGCGACCTCATCATGCCCTCTATCCTTGTCGCGTCGTCGCACGCCTTCGTGGGCGCGCCCGCGGTCATCTGGCTCCTCTCCGCCCCGACACTCGGCGCGATGGTGGGATCGCTTGCAGGACTCGCGGTGCTCCTCTACTTCGTCAACAAGGGTAACCCCCAGGCGGGTCTCCCGCCGTTAAACGGCGGGGCTATTCTTGGGTTTCTGGTTGGGGCGGCTCTCGCAGGCTCGTTTTCGTGGCTTCCTTTCTGAATGCGAGCAAAAGACCGAGCACCTCCTCCACTCCCTCTCCCGTGAGCGTGGACATAGCCGGGTAGCCCTCGAGCCCCCGGATATCCGCCTTGTTTGCAACCGCTACCACCGGGACGTCGACGAGCCGGTGTACCTCCTCGAGGAGCCTGTTCTGATCGTCGAGCGAGTAGCCGCAGTGTTCGCTTGCGTCCAGGATGAAGAGGACGACATCGGCCGTGTTGATGATGGCGCTGACCGCCTGCCGCTCGATGGGGTTCCTCTCCTCTGCCGGGCGCTCGAGGACGCCGGGGGTATCGATGAACTGGATCCGGTCGCGCTTGCCGATCTCCCGGTGGCCGACGACGATCCCCTTGGTGGTGAACGGGTAGGCGGCGATCTCGGGTTCCGCCGTGGAGACAAGCCGGATGAACGAGGATTTCCCCACGTTCGGGAATCCTGCCACCACCACGGTGAAGTCGTCGTCGTTCACGTGCGGGAGTTTCCGCAGGATGTTCCGGGCCTCGTTTAAGTATACGAGATCGTCTTCCACCTGGTGAACGATCGAGGCTATGCGGGCGACGGCCTGCCGCCGTTTTGGGGGTGTGTCTACTCCGGATCGCATGCTGCGGGCGTAACCGGAGCCGATGACCCAGGTCTGGTCGGCCGCCCAGTTGACGGCGCCGAGGGATCGTTTCAGCCGGTCGAGCGAGACCAGGATGTCGGCCGCCTCCTGGTAAAAGGGCGAGAGGCGCTCGAAGCTCGGAAACGAGCTGACCACACTCTTTAATTTGTCGTGGATGGCTTTCGCGACCGCTCTTACGAACTCCTCGTTCGCGGTATCGACGTTGGTCTTCAGCTTCTTCTTGGCTGCCGCCCTGCGAAGACTGCGGTCGAGCACTTCGTCCGCCGTAGGAACGGTCGGGATGGTTTCGAATTCCACGTTACGCACAACCTAATGTATTTAAACAACGTATAATGACTGATAATTATGGAGCTCTCTCCGATTCAGAAGGATATCCTGATAACTTTGATTACCCTATACCATCAGTCTTCCCACTCTATAAAAGGTGAGGAGATCGCAGAGGTGCTGAAGCGCAACCCCGGAACCGTCCGCAACCAGATGCAGGCCTTGAAAGCTCTCGGGCTGGTCGACGGCGTTCCCGGCCCGAAAGGAGGATACAGCCCGACCGCAGGAGCATACAGGGAGCTGAATCTCGGGGACCTCGAGCACCAGTCCGAGGTGCCGATCTACCGCGACGGCGAGAGGGTGGGAGGCGTCCGGGTCACGGAGCTCGGGTTCACCACTCTCTGCCACCCGGACCTCTGCCAGGCGATGATCCGGATCATCGGGAGCGTGAAACTCTTCCGGATCGGGGATATGGTCTCGATCGGCCCCACCCCGGTGAATAAACTCCTCGTCCGCGGCGAGGTCTTCGGGATGGATGAGAACCTGCAGGCGCTTCTCATCAGCGTCTCCGAGATGATATCCCTCCCCAAACAGTCGATCAAGCACTATATGAGCGCTCCGCTCCTGACCCTGCCGTTCACCGCCACCCTCCGCGACGCCGCGCACCTCTTCAATACCCACCATATCCACGGCGCGCCGGTGCTGAAGGAAGGCGGCGACCTCGCGGGCATCATAACGCTGAGCGATCTCGCTCGCGCCCTGGACGAGGGCCAGACGCTGGATTCGCCCGTCGCTGAGGTCATGACGACCGATGTGGTCGAGGCGCCGTCGTCGATCCGGCTCTACGAGCTCGTGGGCCGGTTCAAGGAACGGGAGATCGGGAGGTTGATTGTGGTCGAGGACGGCAAGCCCGTCGGGATCGTTACCCAGACCGATATAATTCGGGTCTTTCCCTCACTTTGATCCCCTCCCCGTTCGGAATTTCGTGCTTCAACCCCTCAGGAGACGGATAAGTATTTATATGAGAATACCTATGGTGCTTCTGTAAAACGAGTTCTGTGTGTGAGTGCATTTCACAGAACTCAATGAAAAGGGGGAAATGGATCATGACTGATATACCTCTGGCACCTGTTGGCAGAATCGTAAAGAAATCCGGCGCGGAACGTGTGAGTTCCGATGCCAATGAAGAACTCGCGAAACTGATGGAGCAGTATGCTTCACGGATCGCGAAAGAAGCGATCAAGCTGGCGGGCCACGCGGGCAGGAAGACGGTTAAAGCAACTGACGTCCGGATGGCGGCCGAGACCGTAAAGTAACCCTAAAAATCTCTTTTTGGAGCGGCATTATGCCCGGAGTTCCGGTATGCACCTCTCCGGTAACGAATGTGCGCTATACCGTACTCTCTTCGGCCGTGGGCAGCGGCGGTGCATGCACTCCCGACAATAATCTGCAACGCTCTTTTCCGTGGTTTTACGGCCTTTAGAAGATTTAAATAGTACAAACGCCCCACGGTTTTACATGAGCAAAACCTTCTGCCGTTCCCTTGCCAAGAAGAAAGTGATGAGTAACGATGGCATGCTCATCGGGATCATCAAGAATATCATCGTCGATCTCAACACGGGGCAGGTTGTCGACCTGCTCGTCAAACCGGACGAGACGTTCAAGACCGAGGGCTACAGGACGGATGGGGACAAGATGCTCGTGCCGTTCGAGTCGGTGAAGGACATAAAAGATTACGTCGTTGTCGACCGCTACCTGTTGAAGAGATAAGGATAATACTTTTTTGTGGCCACGCCCGGGCGCGGTAACGATACTGGTTTAGGCACCTACGGGTCTTTCGGCCCGTCAAAGGTTCATGCCACCGACTGCATCGAGACTCACATCGGGACGTTAACGATGACGATTCTGTCCTGAGCCCGGGGCTCGGGTTTTGGTTTCTGTATTGGCGGAGATAGGCCCGGCTTCACAGAATGAACCGGGCACGGTCAGGGTTGCAGACCCTGGTCGCGCCACATTTTTTGGAGAGAAGGCGGCAGGGCAGCCCTGTACATCAGGACTCAACTCCCCTGTATCGTGCGTGGTTGATCGGTCTCTGTAGCGAATTGCTCCTCGTTCTGGTTCGGTGACTGCTCGCAAACATATATATCCACAAGCATGTATTCACAGCCAAATATATACGTGGCTGAATTTGTGGAAACACGAGCCAAATGGGGTTATAATCATGAAACAATCAGAAATCGTCGTTGGAATCGTTATCACTCTCGCTCTGGCTGTAGGCATTGTTTACGCCGCTGGCGGGTTTGAAACCGGGGGATTGAACACTTCGACGGAGATGAATTCTGTTATCGTGAAAGACGCGATTGTCTCGCGGACTATTGATAACACGACGAATGGAGCCGAGAATAAGACAATTAGAACCGCGAGTGAACCGGGACCGGGAATCGTGAATACAATTATCGGGATATTTTCAAATGTGGTTGAAACAAGCAGTTCTGGCGGTTCGGCACGGTCTTCGTCATCATCTGAAGGAAGTAGCAGCAGTAGCAGTTCTTCTGGAGGAGCACCGGTTACTCCAATGGCAACGGAGACGCCCTGTCCGACGACCGAGCCAACAACGACCTCAACGGTGAAGGTGACCGCAACCCCGACTACGAATGAGACGGCGACTCCCACCCCAACTACGAGCCCAACCGCAACCCCGACCCCAACACCCACTGCGACCACAACACCCGTTCCTGCGGCGACCACGGAGCCTGCACTGGATTCTACACCAACGGTATCCCCGACGATTGACCCGACACCGACGCCAACGCCGACAACGGAGGTTACTATCGAGACCTGGACGGGAACGGCGGGCGTTGCCCGCACCTATTATTACATCGTCGATCATGCTACAGAAACAACAAGTGTCATCGTTGAATCGGAGTTTCCCCCGGAATTAGCCGGTATGATGAGCATGGAACTGCACGACTACGTTTACTACTTCAGCAACGTTGAACTGAAAAACATCTATTTACACTTCTATAACCGGAACGCCGGGCCGAACGGTGAGAATTACGGTGGCCCGACCATCGAAACCCGCTTTGGTTACTATGATTGGCTTATGGAATGGGATTACCCGCTCACGGAGTCAGTAATTCTCATTTACTCGGAGGATGTCCCGGTGTATGTGATAAGCACGGTGGATTTCAGCCAATACTCATTTATGAGAAACTCCTATACGGGCGAATATGACTACATCCCACGGAAATACTATGCCAAGAAAGCGGTAATGCCGGAGAAGCAGCCCGGTATACCAAGGTATTATGATCTCCCGGTTTCTGCGCCAATACGGCTGTTTCGCGAAGGAATGCCTGATAATCCCTATTTGCCGGCCACACCGGCGCCCACCGAAGAAACCACGCCTACACCTGCTCCCGAAGCGACCATGACTCCACTCCCGCTGTATACGGCTCCAACGCCCACAGAGCCTGCCTCAAATGTCATTCCAACGCCGATCTCCTGGGGCGAAGATCCTGAGCGGGTAGCGATAACCACTCCGCCACCTGAGCCGTGGGGTGGAGTTGTGACCGTTGAGCCGACTGAGATCCCGGCTGGGATCCCCACACTGGAACGTTATACCCCATCTGGAGAGAATTCGGTGATCCCTACGCTGGAACCCGTTGAAATGGAAGATCCTGCCTCTATTCCGCAAGAATGACTGAAGGCATCATGACAACTTCCTATCTTTTTCTCATAGTCACACATTACGCAGGAATATGGATTGAGATGCCCTGAGGTTGCAATCCGGCTGTATGGCAGCCCCTGGCAAAATCACCGATATGGTGCTGCGGTGGATACAGTCCTGATCTTCAATCAAAAACGATCAACGCCGGCCGGACTAATTTTGCCTTTACCGTACCTCAAGATCATCAAAGTACTTTTTTACCGCTTCCACGAACCCGTCCCCGTAGGCTTCTTCGGTGACCCGGTCCGCCGCCGATCGGGTCCGGGCAGGGGCGTTTGCAACAGCGACGCCGAAGCCCGCGGCTTCGAGCATCTCGGTGTCGTTCTCGGAGTCGCCGATGGCCATCATCTCCGAGGGGGAAAGCCCCATCTCGCGGGCAAGTTCCACGAGCGCCGTTCCTTTGTTGACGCCGGGGGTCTGGAGATGGATTGCAAACCCGGTATCGAGCACCTGGACGGAGAAGTCGTGGTCGCGAATGACTGCTCTTGCCTCGTCGGGGTCGATATTCCGGGCGAAGGCAACGTCGGCGAACCGGTACTGCGCACTGTAGAGTTCGAGTTCGATGCCCCTCCCGGCAAAATAGTCTTTGAGAACCTCGAATGCCGCGAGGCAGGCGTTCTTGTCGCCGGGGATGCGGAGGGTGCCTGAAAACCCCCTCCGGTAGACGCCGCCGTTCTCGCCGATGATCGTCCCGTCCGTCCCGACCATCTTGCAGAGACCGTCCATGAAGCAGACGGTGTTGCCGCTCGCGAGCACCACTTCGATCCCGGCGTCGACGAGGGTTCGGACGGCCTCGACGGCGGCGGTGTTGATCCGCCGCCGCCGGTCGGTGATGGTGCCGTCGACGTCCGTTACGAGCGCCTTCAGCACGGCTTGAGCCCTGCCTGCTCGACCATGAACGCCGCCTCGCCCTCGGGGAGGTTCGGGCTGTCCACGAGACGGGCGACTCTCTTGCCGCCCTTGCTTTTTCTGAGGTAGAGCCGGAAGGTTGCCGTGTGGCCGACGATGTTGCCGCCGATCGGTTTCGTGGGGTCGCCGAAGAGGACGCCGGGGTTCGACATCACCTGGTTGGTCACCAGGCCGACGGCGTTGTGGTCGTCGATCAACTTCAGGAGGTCGTGCATGTGCCGGTTCAGTTTCTGCTGCCGTGGGGCAAGGGTGCCCCGTCCCGCATACTCCGAACGGAAGAGCGACGTCAACGAGTCGATGACGAAGAGCCTGACCGGGTAGTCGGAGTTCCGCAGGTCGTTTGAAAGTTCCCGTGCGGTATCGAGGAGGAGCATCTGGTGGTCGGAGCTGTGCGCCCGCGCGACGTGGATCCGTTCGAGGACCTCGTCGATATCCCCGATCTCCGCCTCTTCGGGGAGGCCGTTCAGCATCTGTTCGATCCGCTCCGGCCGGAAGGTGTTCTCGGTGTCTACGTAGATGACCCCGCCGGCGAGGCCGCCGAGTTCTTCGGGGAGCTGGGCGTTGACGGCCATCTGGTGGACGAGCTGGCTCTTACCCGACCCGAACTCACCGTAAACCTCCGTTATTGCCTGCGTCTCGAGGCCGCCGCCGACCAGTTCGTCGAACTCGGGCACCAGCGTCTTCAGTTTCTTGATATCCTTCCTCTTATCGAGGATATCCCTGCCTGTCTTGAAACCGCCGATATCCGCCATCTTCCGTGCGGCGAGGATCACCTTCTTTGCGGTGGCCTCGCCGATCTCTGCCGCCTCGGCGAGATCCGACGTGGTGGCCGTCGCAACGCTCTCGACGGTTCCGTATCCGGCTTCGCGGAGCTTGTCGGCAGTGGTCGCTCCGACGCCGGGTAAATCTTCAAGATCAATCTCTGACATCTTATTCCTCACTTGATCTCTAGGTGTGTTTGCTATGCTACACTAGAGTCTCTAGCCGGAGAGATAAAGGTCGCTTGCCGTGCGGGGTGAAAGTGAAGATCAGGATCGGGGTTGCCCGGAGAACCGATCCAGGCGGCGTTGCAGGTCGTCGGGATCGGGTTGTACTGCCTTGAGACTGCTCGGGCTGATCACGCCCCTGTGCACCGTGCCACGCGCGCGCACGATGTATCCGACGGGCAGCGGTTCACGGAGGAGGTAGCAGGCGTCGCCGGTGTCGAGGGCGGTTCCCTGCCGGGTGGGGACGACTGTTCCCGTCACCTCGATCTCCTCCTCCTCCTCGGCGAGGACGACGAGTGCGCTCCCCCACGAGAGGTGCACCTCAAGATCGCCGTACCGCCCCCGCCGTGCGGTCGCGTTGTAGGCCAGGAGCCGGTCGCCGGGCACCAGGTGTTCGTCCGCCTTCTCGCCCCAGACGACGATCGGAACCTCGCCGGTCGGATCGGCGATGACCAGGTTCCTGACCGAGGACTGCCGCCCGTTCCGCGTGACGAACGAGTGGGGGGGCTGGACGGAGCGAACCGTCCCGGCAAGCGAGTACGTCCCGCCCTCCTCGACCTCGGCGATGGTGTTCATGGGGAGATCGATCTCGGTGTCGGAGTGGATCACGGAGGCGGATTCGCCGAGGCTGTACTCGATCCCCCGGTCGCTCTCGCGGGCGACCGCCCCGCGGATGACGACGTTCTCTCCCGGCTCCACCCCGAGGAGGACGTCCGGCGCCCAGGCGACGAGCCGGAAGACGCCGTCCTCGTTCCCGATCACTGCTTCGACCATCTCACCGGGTGTTCCGTCGCGACGGGTGAACGTCCGGGGGCTCTCGATCGAGAGCAGTCTGACCTCGAGATCCCCTGCCGGTCCGGGCCCTCCGGAAGTCGCGGTCTCCTCGCAGGTTATCTCGCACGCCGCCTCCTGTACCGCGACGGCGGTGACGTCGGGGACCTTTCCTTTGCCCTTCGGCCGGCCGAGGATCTCGAGGACGTCGCCCGCCTCTATCTCCGCGACCGCGGCGGCCTTCTCGTCCCAGAGAGTCAGCCTGGCCCTCCCGGTCTCGTCGCCCACCGTCACGTTCGCGACGATCCCGGGAGTGCCGTCGGGCCGCTCGAACTCCCGCGGCTCCTCGATGGAGAGCACCTTCGCAAAGAAGCACGCGAGGCTCGGGGCCGCCGCGAGGTCGCGGATACGGATGTGCGCCCGTCCGAGATCCCTGACGACCAGCATCGCCGCCGTCCGTTCGTCCAGGAGGTCGCCCGACTCCGCCACCTTCTCCTCCACCTGCCGCTCGAACTCCTCCTTTCCGAGGAGGTCATCGACCAGGAGGTAGTGGAACTTCACGGTGATCTCATTCCTGCCAGGGCACCGTCACCATGGGGGCGGTCAGGTCGTCGATCGTCTCCGCCCGGCGCATCAGGGCAGCCTTCTCGCCCGCGAGGAGCACCTCGGCGCACCGGGGGCGGCTGTTGTACTGCGACGACATCGCAAACCCGTATGCCCCGGCGTCCAGCACCGCGATGAGATCGCCTGCTTCGAGATCGGGGAGCATCCGGTCTTTCGCGAGGATGTCGCCGGTCTCGCAGATCGGCCCCGTGACGGAGTACTTCTGCACGGCGGGCGCATCGGCCTTGTTCGCCGCAACGACCTCGTGGTAGGAGTCATACATCGTCGGCCGGATGAGGAGATTGAACCCGGCGTCAACGTTCGCAAACGCCGCATGAGCGGTCTTGACGGAGTTGACCCGTGTCAGAAGAAGCGTCGAGTCGGCGACGAGCCACCGGCCGGGCTCGACCCAGAGTTCGGGCTCGATCCCGAGGTCTTTGATGCCGCGGAGGAAGACCGGCATGACTGCTCCCGCGTACTCCTCCGGCGTCGGGGCGCGATCGGTCTCCCGACGGTAGGGGATGCCGAGGCCGCCTCCGATGTCGATGAACTTCGGCTCAACGCCGATATCGATCAGGTCCCGGGCGACGTCGATCAGCACCCCGACCTCGCGGGCGAACGGCTCTACGGCGAGGATCTGCGAGCCGATGTGGCAGTGGATCCCGACCGGGTTTACGTGTTCGAGCGCGAGCGCTTCCCTGTAGGCATCCAGGATCTGCCCGGCAGGGATGCCGAACTTGCTTGTGGCAAGCCCCGTCGCGATCTTCGGGTGGGTGGGGACTTCGATCGCCGGGTTGACCCGGAAGGCGATATCGACGGTCTTGCCCGCTTCGCCGGCCGCGCGGTCGAGCTGCCGGAGTTCGTCGGGCGAGTCCACGGAGACGCGGATGCCTTTCTCGACCGCGAGGGCGAGGTCGGCGGAGGTCTTCGAGCTCCCGTTGAAGAGGAGCGACTCCGGGCGCATCCCGGCGGCAAGGGCGAGCGCGACCTCACCTGCGGAGAAGACGTCGGCCCCGGCGCCCATGGATGCGAGCGTCTTGAAGACCGCGAGGTTGCCGTTCGCCTTCGCGGCGTAGAGGGTGCGGATTTTGGGGTAATGGGCGGTGAGTGCGCCGGAGAGACGCCCGAAGTTCTCGCGGATCCTATCCTCGCTCGTGACGTAGAGCGGGGTGCCGAACCGTTCCGCGAGATCCACCGTGTCGTGCTCCCCGATCCGGAGACGGCTGTCCCTGACCGAGAGGTGAGAGGGGAGGATCACAGGCCAATCCCCCGCATCCGCTCTACGGCCTCGTCGATCCGGTCGATCGACCGGGTGATCGCGAACCGGACGAACCCTTCGCCGTTCCTGCCGAACCCGACGCCGGGGGTCGCGACGATGCCCGCCTGATCGAGGAGTTTCGCGGAGAACGCCATGCAGTCGTCGACCGGCGCCCAGACATAGAAGGTCGCCTTCGGCGCCTTGACGTCGAGCCCGATCTCGGTGAGACCCTTCACGAGAACGTCACGCCGCTCCTGGTAGATCGAGCAGGCCTCCGTGACACAGTCCTGGGGGCCGGTCAGCGCCGCTATCGCGGCGTGCTGGATGGCGTCGAAGGCGCCCGAGTCGACGTTGGTCTTGACCCGGCCGAGCCCTGCGACGATCTCGGGGTTGCCGCAGGCCATCCCGATCCGCCACCCGGTCATGTTGTAGGTCTTCGAGAGCGAGTGCATCTCGACCCCGACCTCCATCGCGCCGTCGACCTCGAGGAACGAGGGTGCCTTGTAGCCGTCGAAGGTGATCTCGGAGTAGGCGTTGTCGTGGACGACGACGATGTTATGCTCCCGCGCGAACTCGACGACCTCCTCGAAGAACGAGAGGGGGGCTATGGCCGCGGTGGGGTTGTTCGGGTAGTTGATAAACATCAACTTCGCCTGCTTCACGACGTCGGCGGGGATATCCTCGAGCACCGGGAGGAAGTCGTTCTCGGCGCGGATGGGCAGCTCGTGGACTTTCCCTTCGGCAAAGAGCGTCGAGGTCTTGTAGACCGGGTAGCCCGGGTCGGCCGCGAGGACGACTTCGCCGGGGTTGACGAAGGCCTCGGCGATGTGCGCGATGCCTTCTTTCGAGCCGATGAGCGCGAGGGTCTCCTTCTTCGCATCGAGGTCGACCCCGAACCGCGTCCGGTACCACTCCGCCACCGCCTCGCGGTAGGCGAGCATGCCGGTGTAGGAGGGGTAGTGGTGGTTCTTCGGGTCGCGGGCTGCGGCGCAGAGAGCCTCCACGATATGCGGGGGGGTGGGGAGGTCGGGGTCGCCGACCCCGAGGTCGATGACGTCGACACCCTGACGCCGCTTTTCCTCTTTCATCTCGTCGATGCGTGCAAAAAGGTAGGGGGGGAGGTGATCCATGCGTCTCGAATACATCATCAGGTATTGCGCACGGGACCCTATTTATTTTCTCACTCATATTTCCGGGCCCCCGGCCGCCCCGCGACCGGTAACGCTGATACGCTCCCGGAGCCAACGATGTACCGGACATGAACGACCTGGAAGAGCGTCCCGTGTATATGGATCATGCGGCGACGACATTCATGAAGCCCGAGGTCGTCGCGGCGATGGTTCCGTACTTCTCGGAGCACTTCGGCAACCCCTCGTCCCTCTACCGGTTCTCCAGCGAGTCCCGGAGCGGCGTCGAGGGTGCGCGGGGGCAGGTTGCGGCGGCCGTCGGCGCGAGCGCCGGCGAGATCTTCTTCACCGCGAGCGGCACGGAGGCCGACAACTGGGCGATCAAAGGAGTCGCTCTCGCGAACCGTGAGCGGGGCAACCATATCGTCACCTCCGCGATCGAGCACCACGCCGTCCTCCACACCTGCGAGTGGCTGGAGCGGCAGGGGTTCTCGGTCACCTACCTCCCGGTCGATGAGTTCGGGCGGGTGGAGCCGGCGGCGGTCGAAGCGGCGATCACGGATGAGACGATCCTCGTCTCGGTGATGACCGCGAACAACGAGATCGGGACAGTCCAGCCGGTCGCGGAGATCGGCAGGATAGCGCACGACCACGGCGTTCTCTTCCATACCGACGCCGTCCAGGCGATCGGGGCGGTGCCGATCGACGTCGAGGCGATGAGTATCGACCTCCTCTCGCTCTCCGGGCACAAGTTCTACGGTCCGAAGGGGACGGGAGCGCTCTACATCCGGCGGGGAACCCGGGTCGAGACCCTGATCCACGGCGGCGGGCAGGAGTGGGGCCGTCGGGCCGGGACCGAGAACGTCCCCGGCATCGTCGGGCTCGGGCGGGCGATCGAACTTGCGACCGCCGATATCGAGGGGCACAACCGCCGGATTGGTGCGATGCGCGACCGGCTGGTCAGCGGCATCCTCGACGCAATCCCGGACTCGCGGCTGAACGGCCACCCGACCGAGCGCCTCCCGAACAACGCGAACTTCAGTTTCCGCTACGTCGAGGGGGAGTCGATCCTCCTGCTCCTCGACGGACGCGGGATCTGCGCCTCCACGGGAAGCGCCTGCTCCTCGGGCTCGTCGGAACCGTCGCACGTCCTGCTCGCGACGGGGCTTCCCCGCGAGGAGGCGCACGGGTCGCTCCGGCTGACGCTCGGCGATGCGAACACGGAAGACGATGTCGATTATCTCCTTGAGGTGCTGCCGGAGGTGATCGGGCGGCTGCGGCGTATATCGCCGCTGACGCCGCCCACCACTCCCCGGGTACCGGAGGCCGAATGATGTATACCGAGAAAGTGATTGAAGAGTTCACGAACCCCGAGAACGTGGGCGAACTGGCCGACGCAGACGCCGTCGGCGAGGCGGGGAGCCCGACCTGCGGGGATATCATGAAGATCTACCTGAAAGTCGAGGGCGACCTGATCGTTGACGCCCGGTTCCAGACCTTCGGGTGCGCGGCGGCGATCGCCTCGAGTTCGATGGCAACCCGGATGATCCTGGGGATGACCCTCACAGAGGCATGGAACCTCTCGAACGCCGACGTGGTGGACGCCCTCGGCGGCCTCCCGGAACCGAAGGTGCACTGCTCGCTCCTCGCCCGCGACGCCATCCGGGCGGCTATAGACGACTTCCAGACCCGTCGCGGGCTCGAGCCCCTGGAGAGGGGATCCGGCTGCTGCTGCTCCGAGGAGGGCGGCTGCGGTTCCTGCCCCGGGAACGATTAAATAAGGGCGGGGGTGAAGGTAAACCATGGTTCTCCCGGAATTTGTCGTGGCCCTCTGCACCGCCCCCGCCGGCGAAGCGGAAGACCTCGCAAGAGCGCTTGTCGATGCACGCCTCGCCGCATGCGTGAACGTTGCCGACGTGCAGTCCTGCTTCCGGTGGGAAGGCGCGGTCACGAGCGAGGCCGAGCGGCTTCTTGTCGTGAAGACGCAGCACCGCCTGCTCGATCCGCTCATGGAACGGATCAGGGAACTCCATAGTTACGAGACCCCCGAGATCATCGCCCTCCCCATCGTCGGCGGCTACGCCCCGTACCTCGACTGGGTACGGGAGGAGACGGCCTGATGGAGATCGTCTGCCGTGCCGGCATCCAGGTGACAGGTGACGGCGCGCGCGAGGTTCATGACGACATCATCGTCGAGGACCGCGTCCGGCTCTTCCTGAACGGGGAGCTCCTGACGACCCTGGTGGCGAGCCGCGACCGTCTCGACGAACTCGGTGCCGGGTTCGTCATCAGCGAGGGACTCGTCGATGAGGTCGATTCGGTGAACGTCTCGGGAAACGACGTCCACATCACCGCCCCGGCCCGGAGGGATGTCGAGCTCGCGACGGAGTCGTCCGGGGGCTCCTGCGCGCTCTGCGAGCCGAGATCGGTCGAGTCGTCGATCACCACCACGGTGGAGACGATCCGTGCGGTCACGGCATCGATCGAGTCCGAGGTCTGGCGGAAGACCGGGGCAGTCCACTGCTCGGTTCTCTTCTGCAACGGCGAGTTCGTCACCCGGGCCTGCGATGTCGGGAGGCACAACACCGTCGACAAGGTCGTGGGCCATGCGGCCCTCCGCGGGCTCGACCGGTCGACCTGCATCCTCGGGTGCACGGGGAGACAGCCGGCGGGGATGGTGGCGAAGGCTGCGAACGCTGGCATCCCGATCGTCGTCTCCCGCGCTGCATCGACCGACCGCGGCATCCTGACGGCGAAGGAGGCGGGCCTCACCCTGGTCTGCTTCTCGCGGGGGGAGCGGTTCACCATCTATACGCACCCCGAACGGGTGCCTGAAGTCCTTGAAGAACTGGGGAAGACTCAAAAATGACGGAGAACGACGAAAAAACCGCGCTGATCCTGCTCGGGTGCCCGCAGGTCCCCGTCCAGACGAGCATGGCGCTCTACCTGATCCACGGGTTAAAGGAGCACGGTATCCGGCCGGTGATCGCCGGGACGGTGGCCGCGCGAAAACTGATGGAGGTCGCCGACCCGGGCCGGCACTACCTGGAGGAGATGACCGACCTCGACGATGCGATCGACGAGATCACGGGGAAGCAGCGGGACTTCGACCTCTGCTTCGTCTTCATCCACAACGATTCCGGGATCGCCTATGCGGGGACGATGGCCTACATATCGAGAGCACGGCTGTATACGCTCATCTTCGGGGAGCACGCGGAAGAACTCGCCGGCGAGATCGAGTTCCCCTGCGAGGTCGTCGCGGCGAAGGCCGTCCACAACCCGATGCCGCTGAAGCGCAAACTCGACGAGGTGATGCAATGGGCTGTCTCGAAGCGCTGAAACCCGAGGTCATTCTCTCGCAGGCATCCTTCAAGGAGGCGCGGGAGTACATCAAGAAGAACGTCCGGGAGTACCATGAGGTCGAGCCGGGCTACAAGATCCATGATGTCCATATCATCGGTGTGCCGCCGCTCTATGTCGGCATCGAGGGAGAGAACCTGATCTTCCCCTACACCAAGCCCTGCCACGGGACGTTCGTGGTGAAGGTCGCCGGCGGCGAGGAGATCGCACGGCTGCGGGCGCGGAAGGGGAAATAATCCTTTCTCATTTATCGGGGCACGCAAAAGCGGCGGGTGTTGTCGGGAATATTAACTCTGTGCCTGGCTGTTTTCCGTGACCTGCTCTGCCGGCCCCGTGTAGATTCCGGAGCCGAGCCACCAGTCCTCGTCCACCTTCATCACGTATCCCAGTTTTGATTCGACCGTCCGGTTGTGTGCGGGGTTGACATAGTAGAACCGGACGAACCCGGAGCCGTTCTCCGCCGCGTCGATGAACTGCCGGGTGTAGGGGTTGCCGAAGGCGTCGAGCTCGTCCATCCGGTTCACGCCGATCTTGTCGGGGTCGAACGGGTGGGCGAGGGCGACGTTGTTGAAGTCGTAGGCATAGATGTAGAGTTCACCCCTGACGAACGACCCGTTCGGGTCGGAGAACTCGGCGAGGGCCTTTTCTTTGCCGTTGACTCTCGCGTACTCGACCGCGCTCTCGACGAAGGCGACGAGCGTTTCATTGGAGGTGTAGTTGGGTTCGGGGCTTCCCGGCGTCGAGGCGTTGCTATCCGGCTCGCTCTGCGTGCATCCGGCGGCCATGAGGAGCAGGCCGAGGACGCAGAGGCACAGGAATGAGGTTGGCGAGATTCTCATGCCATTGATTCGGTTTTCCTTCTCATAAAATAGTCTATTGCATGATAGAGACTCCTGGGAATCCCTCAGAAAAATGGAGGGGCGATCTGCCCCGTCTCATCGATCCCGGAGTCAATCGTATTTCTGGAAGAGCGCCGGGTTCTGCCGTATGATCCACCAGCGGCGAACCAGGTAGCCGGCCCCGGCGAGCACCAGGACGATCCCGGCGACAAGGGCGACCGTTCCGAGCGGGAACTCAGGCGCCGCCCCGCCGGCCGGAGCGCCCGTGGTCTCTGTCGCGGTGGGTTCTGCGACCGCACGCGCAGTGGTCTGTGCCGCTGTCGGGGTCGTCACGGCCTCGGCCTGCTCGACCCCGCTGATCGCAAAGAGCGAGAACCCGGGGGTCGCCGCCCTGAAGGTGACCGTCGTCCCGGCGGCATCCACGACCCACGTCGGGAGGGCCTCCCATGCCGTGCCGTTGTAGTGGTACATCACGATCTCACCCGGGGTGAACCCGTGCTCCGCGAGCCACGTCTGCGGGACGGAGAAGGTGATGTTCGCGCCGGTGATCGTCTCGAATCGGGCCGGCACCAGGTCGACGTACTGGTAAACAATGGGCGGCGCCGGGGGAATCCCGGCTCCCGGGGAGGACTGCTTCCAGCCGGTGATGATGAACGTCTTGAGCCCGGTTCCGGTGACGGCGACCTTGCTCACGGCGGAGTCGCCGCCCACGTTATAGCCGCCGTCCGGCCCGGCCGTCGAGCCGCCGCCACCACCGCCGCCGCTGTAGACCGGCCTGCTGGTCGGGGTCGGTGCAGGTGCGGCCGTGACCATGATGTAGTCGATCCGTTGTGTGCTGTCGTAGCCGTCGGCGTTGAACGCCTGCAGCGTTGGCGAATAGGTGCCCGGAGCGGTATAGGTGTGTGTGGGGTTCTGGAGCGACGATCCGGCGGGCTGGAGCTGCCAGGTGTCGTTCAGGCGGTTGGTGCCGTTATTACCGCCCATGATTACGATGCTGCCGTCCGGCAGCGCGACGCTGGTGTGGGCGTGTCTCGCCGTCCATAGGTCCCCCGGGTCTTGCGGAGTGATATTCGTCCAGTGAGCGCCGCCATCGATCGACCGCCAGACGTCATTCATAGGAGTGATGGGGGAGTCCGAGCCACCCATGAGCACGATGCTGCCATCCGGGAGCGCGACGCTGGTGTGCATGTCCCTTGCCGTCCACCCGGAACTCCCGTTCACCTCCGTCCAGGTTGCTCCGCCATCGGTCGACCGCCACACGTCGTTCCGGAAGCCAACGCTGTCATCCATCCCGCCCATGACTACAATGCTTCCGTCCGGCAGTGCGACGCTGCTGTGCCCGAGCCGTGCCGACCACCCGGCATCGCCCCGGGTGTGGCGGTCTGGTTCGTCCATGTGGCTCCACCATCGGTCGACTGCCAGGTGTCGTTCAGCCAGCCACGACTATCCCAGCCGCCCATGAGCACGATGCTTCCATCCGGCAGTGCGACGCTGGTGTGGCCCCATCTTGCCGTCCATAGGTCCCCCGGGTCTTGGGGAGTGATATTCGTCCAGGTTGCGCCGCCATCCGTTGACCGCCAGGTGTCGTTGAAATAGGTGGTGCCGTTATAACCGCCCATGAGCACGATGCTCCCGTTCGGCAGTGCGACGCTGGTATGCATCTGTCTTGCCGTCCACCCGGCACTCGCGTTCACTTCCGTCCAGGTTGCACCGCCATCGGTCGACCGCCAGGTGTCGTTCAGCCGGCCGCTCTCATCCTCGCCGCCCATGAGCACGATGCTTCCGTCCGGCATCGCGACGCTGGTATGCATCTGTCTTGCCGACCACCCGGCATCGGCCCCGGGTGTGGCGGTCTGGTTCGTCCACGGCTCATCATACGTCTCGTCGCCGAAGAACCACGCCCACCCGGTCGGACCCCCGGTCGAGGCGTCGGTGAAGGCGACGGTCAGGGGTGCGGTGCCGGACGTCGGGATGCCGCTGAACGCCGCGTCAGGTGCGGCAGCACTTGCGGTGCCGACAAGCAGCAAAAGAGTTATAGTAATCAAGTAAAACATCGCCAGAGATACTTTCTTCGGGCAATCACACATTTGTGGATGAACAGTTCATTAAGGCATAAGCATTGCGTTTTCTTATAGGCGATCTTCTGAAGGCTCTGGCGGAATATCCGGCTCCGGGACGATCGTTGCCGCCGTACCCCTCCCCCACTCGAGTATCCTCTCCCGGAGCACGGGGAGCCGACTCCCGACCCCTACGGCATCCACACTCAAAGAATGAGGTATAAATTCCCCGAAGGCAGTACTACAGTAGTGAGAACCCGGCCGCGTGCGGTCAGACCCCTGCGAGGGGAGCGGCGAGCAGCCCCGCGCCGGGATGTCCCCGGATGCGGCGGCAGCCGTTCCCGGCCGGATTACCCGAGTTTACGACCGGTACCGGGGGTGCCGGGCCCTGCATACGAGTGAGACCATGAGCGAATCGTTGAGAGTGATCTTGATCGGGGAGAATCCCGGCGACGCCCCGGATATCCGGGAGATGCTTGGAGGGTGCGGGCGCGAGGTTGAATTGCTGTACTGCGAGCGCCCCGAAGACGGGCTTACTCCCGTGCTGGAAGGCGGGGTCGGGGTGGTCCTCCTCGACCTCGACTTCCCGGACGGCCGGGGAATGGGAATCTTCGACCGCCTGCGCCGGACGGCCCCCGACGTCCCGGTCATCGTGCTCACCGCGGCGGGAGAAGACCCCGCCGCGCTCCACGCGATGCAGAACGGCGCGCAGGATTACCTGGTCAAGGAAAAGACCGACGGGGAACTGCTCTGCCGGGCTGTGCGGTACGCAGAGGAACGGACGCGGGTGGAGGCCGCGCTCCGGCACTCGGAGACGATGTACCGGAGGCTCGTCGAGAACCTCAACGAGGGCGTCATCGCCGTCGACGAGACCGGTTACATCACCTTCGCAAACCCCCGCATGGGGGAGATCCTCGGCTGCCCCGCGGAACGCCTGGTCGGCTCGCCGGTCGCCGGGTTCTTCGACGCTCCCGGCCGGGCGGGCTTTGCTCCCGCGAATCCCTTCTGCCGGGAGACCGATGAGAGGCAGGAGTTCGAACTGGATCTCCTCCACTGCGACGGCGGACACGTCCACGCGCTCGTGGTCACGTCGCCGGTCACCGACGAGTCAGGCAGGTTCCGGGGCTCGATCGCCGGTATCATGGATATCACCGAGCGCAAGCGCGCCGAAGAGGAACTCCGGATCCGGAACGAGCACCTCACGATGCTCAACCAGGTCATCGGCGTCACGGCCGCCTCCCTCTCTCTTGCCGGGCTCCTGGAGGAGTCGCTCGAGAAGACGCTCGAACTGATGAGGCTCGACGTCGGCATCGTCTACATGCTCGACTCCGAACGAAAACGGGCGCTGCTGCAGCACCAGAACGGACTCCCCGGAAAGGCCCTGGCCCGGCACCGCCTGATCAAGGTCCACCACTGGCCGTTCAACTTCATCTTCATCGCCGGCCAGCCCCGCTACATCGAGCAGCAGGCCGACCCGAGCTCCATCGAGATGAGCATACTCCGGGAACTCGAGGTCTCCGCGCTCGCCTGCATCCCCCTCGTCGCGGAATCGGTCGTCGTCGGCGCGGTATACGCCGGCAGCCGGACGAAGACGTCCTTCTCCCGGGATGAGAGGGAACTTCTCGAGACGATAGGCCAGGAGATCGGGTCGGGGATCCTGAAAGGGATGCTGCACAAGAAACTCGAGGCGGCCAACCGGGAGGCGAACCTCTACCTCGACATCATGACGCACGACATCAAGAACGCCGAGAACGTCTCGAACCTCTACACTGACCTCCTCCTCGAGATACTGGAAGGAGAGGCCGCGCTCTACGCGAGAAAGATCCGGAGCAGCATCGAGAGGAGCGCCGAGATCCTCGGCAACGTCACCACGATCCGCCGCATCCACCACGACTCGCCCGACGCCGGGCAGATCGACCTCGCCACCGTCATCAGGGAGGGGGTCGCCGCCTTCCCCGACGTCGCGATCGAGGTTGCAGGGGGCACCTCCGCCCGGGTCTGGGCTGACGACCTGCTCTGTGAGGTCTTCACGAACCTCATCCGGAACGCCGTCAAGTTCGGCGGCGGGGACGTCCGGATCGCCATCCGCGTGGAGGATTACGATGGCGAGAGCGTGCTGGTCTCGGTCGAGGATACCGGGCCGGGGATACCCGATCCCATGAAGGAGTCGATCTTTCACCGGTTTGAGCGGGGATGGGTCGGGGGATACGGCGACGGCCTCGGCCTCTTCATCGTCCGGACGCTGGTGGAGAGGTACGGCGGCACCATCCGGGTGGAGGATCGGGTGGAGGGGCGGCCGGATCTCGGTACGGCGTTCCGGTTCACCCTCCGCGAGGTTCTCCCCGCCGGTGACGACGAGGGCGATGACTTCCCGGACGAAGAGGACTGCGAGTAAAATTTCGTGTTGAGATCGGTGCGCCGTCGGCGTTTCGTCGGAGCCCGGGCTGACGATTGCTACCGGGATCAAAAGGCTTAAGAACGCGGAAAACATCATTCCCCATCGTGACACCAACCTACGTCCGAATCATCCAGTTCGTCGTGGCGGTAGGGGTCAGTCTCGCAGCCGGGTGGATCGGTTCGATCTTCACGATGTCGGCGATCTCCACCTGGTATGCCGGTCTTGTAAAACCCGAATTGAATCCACCGTCATGGGTCTTCGGCCCTGTCTGGACGGTGCTCTACATCCTCATGGGCATCGCGCTCTATCTGGTCTGGAGCAAGGGATGGGGGCACAAGAACGTGCAGGTCGCGACGGCAATCTTCGGCGTGCAACTGGTCTTGAACGTCCTCTGGTCGTATCTCTTCTTCGGGATACAGGCCCCGTTCCTGGCGTTTGTCGAGATCGTCATCCTCTGGATCGCAATCCTCATGACGATTGCCGCCTTCTACCGCGTCTCGGTCCCCGCGGCGATCCTGCTCGTCCCTTACTTCCTCTGGGTGAGTTTCGCGGCCTACCTCAACTACGGCATCTACGTCCTCAACCCATAGAGGACGCGCTCATCCGGATCGTCGGGTGCAAAGGCAGGTTCGCGCCGATGCACCTGCACCCCCCGGAGAGTGGCAGCCGTGCTCCCGCGTGGAGACACAAAAAGAATCGAGAGAATTTTTACTGCTTTTCTATCTGCCGCCAGACATGGGCGAACCGCTGGAACGCGGTATAGTGCCCCAGGAAACCGAATATGACGAGGAGCCACCCGAGGTAGTTCAGGCCGTAGACCTCTCCCGGTATCAGCACCGTGAGGGCGCCTGCGATGATGATCAGCACCAGCCGATCCGCCCGGCCGAGGATCCCGCCGTAGAACCTCCCCACCCCGACGGCCTGCGCCTGGGTGCCGAGGTAGGAGGACATCAGCACGCCGGTCAGCGCGAAGACGCCGATCTGCCAGGGTGCGGCCCCGCCTGCAAATATCCCGGTGATGATGAATATATCGGCGTAGCGGTCGATGACGTGGTCGAGGAAGTCCCCGCGGATGCCGGCGATCCCCATATCGCGTGCGAGCGCCCCGTCGAGGGCGTCGAAGACGGCGTTGAACGCGACCATGATGGTGCCGAAGACGACTCCCCCGGCATAGAAGGCGATACCCGCAAGCGCCGAGACGAGGAACGACGCAATCGTCAGCGCGTTCGGGGTGACTCCGATCCTGCGCATCAGGTTCACCACGGGCTGGATGATCCCCTGCACATGCGGCCGGAACTGGTCGAGCGTCATCTCCCGACCTCCAGGTAGTCCGACCAGTCGATGGAGCCGTAGGACGGCGAGAGTTCTCCCCGGACGAACCGCTCGATCCGGTCGGCACAGTCGCCGACGGCAAGATCGGTCGTGTCCACTTCGAGAACGTGCTCGTCCGGATGCTCCTCGAGCGTCTCGACCAGGATGACGTCGAGCGCCTCCGCCTCGACGTTCTCCGCGACCTTCTCCTCCGGGTAGTCCCTCGGGGCGAGGCGCGCGGCGAGGACGTCCGGCCGGCACCGGAGCACCACCACCCGGTCGCAGGGGAGGAGGTGGGCGAGGTGGCCTTCGACAAACCCGTCGACGGGCTCGAACTCCTCCACCCACCGGTCGACATCCACCACCAGCGTCTGGCGGCGAGAGTCCTCTTCGATGACGTAGGGGCGCACCGTATCCGTCAGCCGGACGACCGTATGGCCGCGCCGTTCGAGTTCGGCCGCGATGGATGTCTTCCCGGTTCCCGGCGTGCCGGTGATGCCCGTCATCATATCTTCTTTACCGCCTCGAGGAATCGAATGTTCTCCCAGTCTTCACCGATGCTGACCCTGATGAAATGATCCCCGAGTCCGGGGAAACTGGTGCAGGATCGGACGAGGACGCCCTTCGCCGCGAGGCGTTCCGTTGCCTCGTCCCCGGTCCGGGGGTCGACGTCGATCATGACAAAGTTTGCGTCCGAGGGGTATACCCTGAACGGTATCTCTTCGGCGAACCGCCGCCGCCACTCGCGGACGTGGTCACGGGTCTCCCTCACCCGGCCGGTCTCGGCGAGCGCTCCCGCTGCCGCGGCCGCCGAGACCGAGTTCAGCGCGAACGGGGTTGCCGCCCTCTGGTAGAACGGCTCAAGCCAGGCGGGGACGAACGCGTAGCCGATCCGGAGCCCTGCAAGAGCGAAGATCTTCGACATCGTCCGCCCGATGACCAGGTTCTCGTACCGCCGCACGAGAGGCCGGTAGTCGATATCCGCAAAATCGACGTAGGCGTTGTCGAGGAAGAGCAGTCCGTCCATTCCTTCCAGGATTGCCTCGACATCCTCCGGCGGAACCGAGTTCCCCGTGGGGTTGTTCGGAGTGCAGAGGAAGGCGAGTTTTGCCCCCCGCGAGGCTTCAATGAACGCTGCCGGATCGACCGAGAAGTCGTCTCTCCGGGGGACATTCACGACCCGCGCACCGTGCGCCGCGGCCGCGATCCCGTAGAACGAGAAGGTCGGGGTCGAGACGGCCACCTTCTCGCCGGGCTCGACGACCGTCCGGATCACCGTCTCGATGACGCCGTCCATCCCCGCGCCGGTCACGAACCGGTAGTCGCCGTGGTAGCGGCGGAGGGCTTCGACGAGCGCAGATGCCCGCTCGTCCGGGTAGCGGTTAGTCTCCCGGAGAGCAGTTGCTGCCGCCTCCAGTACGTCGGCCGAGGCCGGCCGGGGGTTCTCGTTGCTCGCGAGACGGGCCACCCGGTCGAAGCCGTGCTCCCGTGCGACGTCGTCGGCCTTCTTCGCGTAGGAGTAGCCGCCCGCACCTGTATAACACGCTCTAATCAAGCGCCGCATTGATCACACCGAGAGCACAGTCGATCTCGTTGTCCGTGATCACGAGCGGCGGGATCAGCCGGAGGTTCCCATCGGCGGCGCAGTTCACGAGCACCCCGTTTGCGGCGCAGGTCTGCTGGACCTCCGCGCACCGATCGCCGATCGACATACCGATGATCAGGCCGCGGCCACGGGGGTTGTGGCGCGCGAGGCCCTTCTTGAACCGCTCGCCCTTCCGGGTCACGTCGGGGAGGATCTCCTCGATGACGCCGATCGTCGCGAGCGCCGTCGCGCAGGCGAGCGGGCCGCCGGCAAAGGTGCTCCCGTGCTCGCCCTTCTTGAACTCGAGCCCCTCGCGGGCGACGAGCGCGCCGATGGGGAATCCGCTCGCAAGCCCTTTTGCGGTCGTGACGATGTCGGGAAGAATACCCGCGTGCTGGAAGGCGAACCACTTCCCGGTCCGGCCCATCCCGGTCTGCACCTCGTCGACGATCATCAGCGCGCCGGTATCGTCGCAGATATCCCGGACGCCCCGGAGGAACTCGTCGGGCGGTATCAGGACGCCTGCTTCGCCCTGGATCGGCTCGACGAAGACCCCGGCGGTATCCTTATTGACGGCTTTTGCGAGCGCGTCGAGGTCGCCGTAGTCGACGAAGGTGCAGGGGGTCGAGAGCGGTTCGAACGGCTCCCTTATGGCAGGTTTGTGGGTGACGGCGAGCGACCCGCAGGTCCGGCCGTGGAACCCGTGGGTGAACGCGACGAAGTTCTTCCGTCCCGTCCGGACACGGGCGAGTTTTATCGCGCCGTCGTTCGCCTCCGCGCCGGAGTTCGAGAAGAACGCCTTCGAAAGCCCCGTGATCCCGACGAGTTTCTCCGCGAGTTCTGCCTGGTTCGGGATGTAGTAGAGGTTCGAGCAGTGGATCAGCTCTTTTGCCTGGTTGCAGAGCGCCTCCACTACCAACGGGTGGCAGTGGCCGGTGCTGCAGACCGCGATACCTGCCACGCAGTCGAGGTATTGCCGTCCCCGGTCGTCCCAGACGCGCGATCCCGCGCCGCGGACGATCTTCATCGTCCGGCTAAACGCGGGCATATAGTAGCGTGCATCAAGCACGCGTGAATCTTCTGCCATGATTATCTCACTCGTATTCGATCGTCGCCGGGGGTTTGGGGGTGACGTCGTAGACGACCCGGGCGACGCCGGGGATCTCGGCGGTGATCCGGGTTGCCATCCGCGAGAGCGTCTCGTAGGGGAGGAGCAGCGGGTCGGCGGTCATCCCGTCCCGTGACCCGACGGCCCGGACGGCGACGATCCAGCCGTGGAGCCGGACGTCTCCCTTGACCCCGGTTCCAAGGCCGATCAGCGCCGCGAAGCACTGCCAGGGGTGGTACTCCTCCACCAGGCACTCCTCGACGATGGCGTTCGCCTCGCGGACGATCGCGATCTTCTCCTTCGTCACCTCGCCGAGCACCCGGACGGCGAGCCCCGGGCCCGGGAAGGGCATCCGGTGCTGGATCTCCGCCGGGAGCCCGAGCCCGCCGGCGACCTCGCGGACCTCGTCCTTGTAGAGGTCGGCAAGCGGTTCGATGACGCCCTTAAACTTGATATCGAGGGGCATGCCGCCGACGTTGTGGTGGCTCTTGATGCCCCCCTCGCTCTCGATGCGGTCGGGGTATATCGTCCCCTGCAGGAGCATCGTCGCTCCCGTCCGCTTCGCTTCCCGCTCGAAGATCCTGATGAACTTCTCACCGATGGCCTTGCGCTTCTCTTCGGGGTCGACAATGCCCGCGAGAGCCTCGAAGAACTCGTCCGCAGCATCCACGACGCGGAGGTTCGCGTCGGCAAAGAGCGACCGAATCCGTCCGGTCTCTCCCTTCCGCATGAGGCCTGTGTCCACGTATATCGGGACGAGGCGGTCGCCTATCGCGCGGGTCGCGAGCGCCGCGCAGACCGACGAGTCCACGCCGCCGGAGAGTGCCATCACGACCTTTTCTTCGCCGGCAGCATCGCGTATCTCGCCGACTGCCCGGTCGATAAACTTCTCGACGTTTACCATGCTCTCATTTCACCTGATCTCTGATCTTGATTTATTCTTCTTGCATGCCTCTACAAAGCCGATGTAGGGTGGGGAGGGGTTTGTCGGGCTCGATTTGAACTCGGGGTGGAACTGCGTCGCGAGGTAGAAGGGGTGATCCGGGATCTCGCAGACCTCCATCCGCGGCCCGCAGGTCCCCGAGAAGACAAGCCCGGCGCCTTTGAGATCGGCGATGAACTCCGGGTTCACCTCGTAGCGGTGGCGGTGTCGTTCCACGATTGCCGTCTTGCCGTAAAGACCGGCAACATTCGTCCCTTCCTTGAGAGTGACGTCGCAGTTCCCGAGGCGCATCGTGCCCCCGAGGTCGCTGACGTCCTCCTGCTCGGGGAGGATGGCGATGACGTGCGTCCCCTCTCCCATCTCCTCGCTCGTGGCGTTCTCGATGCCGAGAACATGCCGGGCATACTCGATCACCGAGAGCTGGAACCCGAGGCAGAGGCCGAGGTAGGGCTTGTTGTTCTCGCGGGCATACTGGATCGCCCGGATCTTCCCCTCGATGCCGCGCTTCCCGAACCCGCCCGGGATCAGGATGCCGTCGACGTCGGCGAGATCACGGGGCTCGAACGTCTCCGCGTCCAGCCAGCGGATGTTCACCTCGGTGGAGAGCGCTCTCCCGGCATGCTTGAGCGACTCCTTGATGGACATGTAAACGTCCTCGATCCCGTACTTGCTGACGATGGCGACCGTCACCCGGTTCGTATACTCCTGCGAGACGACCCGGTACCACGCGGTATCCGGTTCCCGGTTCTCGAGGGAGAGGTAACTGCAGACGACGTCCGCGAGCCCTTCCTTCTCCAGTTCCATCGGGATCTGGTAGATGTCCGGGGCGTCCTTTGCGGAGACGACGGCTTTTACCGGGACATCGGTGAAGGTGGATATCTTCTTCTTCGTCTGCGGCCCGATCACGTCGCTGCTCCTCGCGACGATGATGTCGGGCTGCAGCCCGAGTTCACGGAGCGCCTTCACCGAGTGCTGCGTGGGTTTGGTCTTGAAGTCCCCCATCGTGTCCATCGGGACCAGGGTGACATGCACGAGGAGCATATCCTCCGGTGCGAGTTCGCCGTGCATCTGCCGGACGGCCTCGAGAAACGGCATGCTCTCGATATCGCCGACAGTCCCGCCGACCTCGACCATGCAGATGTCCGCAACCCTGCCGCCGTTTGCCTCCTCATTGGCCGCGCGGCTGATGCAGTGCCTGATCTCGTCGGTGATGTGGGGGATGATCTGGACGGTCGCGCCGAGGAAATCCCCGCGCCGCTCCTTCTCGATGACGTTCCGGTAGACCTTGCCCGTCGTGATGTTGTGGATCGATTTCAGGTTGATGTCTAAGAACCGCTCGTAGTTGCCCAGGTCGAGGTCGACTTCCCCTCCGTCGGAGAGGACGAAGACTTCACCGTGCTGGGCGGGGTTCATGGTGCCGGCGTCGATGTTCAGGTACGGATCGATCTTCACCGCCGTTACCAGGTAGCCGCGGTTTTTCAAGAGGCGGCCGATGGATGCGGTGGTGATGCCTTTTCCGAGCCCGCTCATGACGCCGCCGGTTACAACGATATACTTCAAGCTCTCGTTCCCCTCCGGTTGTGCCGGATGCTCTATCTTATGTATGTGATCTCGGGTATTGAGAATGTATTGTTCCGGCGGTCCCGGGGGAATCCCCGCGGGCGCAAAGAGGGCTTCGCCGGACGGGCGTTTCGGCGTTATCCCTCGATGACTGCGAACGATGTCGATGTCCGGGAAAGAAGCGCATCGTCCGCCGCGTTCCTGACCTCTCCGTCTGCAAACGCCACCCGGCGGCCTTTGCGGACGACCCTCCCGGTGGCGACGATCGTCCCCGTGCTGACACCCTTTATGAAACTGGTGTGCTCGTCGATCGTGGCGATCCTCTCGTTCTCGGAGAGAAGGGTATAGAGTGCAAGCGCAATCGCCTCGTCGGCGAGCGCCACGTAGACCCCGCCCTGGAGCCACCCGGCGCCGTTTAGCATATCCGGCCGGACCTCCATGCTGAGGCGGGCGCGCCCGTCGCCGTACTCGTCCACATCTATCCCCATCAGTTTGAAGAAAGGATTCGCGTCCCTGCCTACCCGTTTCAGTTCGTCAATGTAGCCCACGCGACCACACCTCCCTCCCGGAGGATTTGGGGCCAATCGGGATAAACGTTATGAGTACCAGTGCCGGATACGAGATCCGGTGCGTTTAACCTCCCGTTTTTCCGGCGGCAGGATCCGCTGCCGCGTCACTGTCCTGAGATGCCCTTTTTAGAAGAGGTCATCCTTTCGCGCGGCATATAGTGGATCGATTGACCTCTCCCGGCCTGGGTGGGCCGGAGAAGATATAACAACAAATATCTCTTCGCCTCTCCACCAATAGTGGTATGGAAGAAGCGTGGCAGCCCGAAGCGCTCCGCAACAGGCGACTCGAGCAGCTCCGGGCTACCATGGATGATTATATCGCGAAGAATACCGGACAGGTCGAGGGGAACCTCCCGGTCTTCTTCGGTCACGTCGCCGCCACGCTCGACAAGACGTTTCCCGAGCTCGACGACAGGACATATGACGACTTCATCGATGCGACCGCATCCGCACTTCTCAACGTCACGCGCGAGGCTCCTACCCCGGAGTTTCTCGAGAAGGTTCTGCGGCACGCCATGGGGAACAAGCGGCGTCGAAAGGGACGGGCAACACTCGACGTGATTGTGGGCCTGAAGTTGATCGACTCCGGCAACTACTACCAGGCGATCGAGTATCTTACTCCTCACAAGGGTTACGACGGTCGCATCAACGCTGCAATCGCCTACTGTTACTATGCCCTCTCCCTCGCGAAGAACCAGAAGTCGAGGGTTCGCCCCGACGACCTGGAACTGCACGCCCGCGAGGAGATCCTGAACATCTCGCGTGTCCGCGCCCCGCTCAACCGTCTCGGGCTCTTCAATCGGAAAGACAGCCGGCTGAACACGATCTTCTGGTTCATGCTGGACCTGGCGTTCGGCTGGTTCCCGAGCGAGCCGGAGTTCTACCGCATGGGCATCACGAAAACGAAGGACGACGGCGAGATCGAGCGCCGCAACCTCCTCCTTACCCATGCAACGGAGCGCTTCTCGGATGACAGGTTCTTCCTTGCGGAGGCGTTCAACACCCATGTGGAGTTGCGCAACGGGAGCGGTGCCGCCGCCGTCGTCAAACAGATGATGCAGCAGTATCCCGACGATCTCGAACCGCTCTATTACGGGATGAAACTCGCGATCCTCGGAGCTCAGTCAAGGTCCTACGCGAGTTTCCGGAAACTGGCGATCTTAAAGGAGTTCCCCCGGTACCTGCTTCTGGCGCTCGATACCGTCTTCGAAGTCATGTGCAACCACAAATCGGAGAGTTACTTCTGCTTCGAGGAGGCAAAGAAGGCTTCTCCCGGGCGGGACTACTACATCATGACGCTGGAATACATCCTCCGTGACTTCATCGAAGGGGACGAAGAGCGGGCGAAACGCGCAAGGTCCACGCTCTTCACGTCCGTGGATCAGTACTGTATGCAGGTCCTGAAGATAAGGGGGTGATGGAGGATGGTTGTTATGCTGCAAAGTCTCTCTCCCCGGCGGGGGATCCTGTGTTCCGCATTCTGGTCGCGTATGGCTTCAAGCAGGCGCCGCTATGCTGGAGTTTCTCTGGATTATCGGTTAAATGACCCCTTTTCTAAAATAACGGGGAGAGACAGAACGATGCATATATCTATCTCAAAGGGCAAAATCTCCTGTGAGCGGCGCTTTCAGGCCCGAATAACCAGATATGCCGTGGAGGATCGGTTACGATGACGGGAAATAAGACAACCCGGGACGGCGCCCGTGAACCGCCGGACCTTGGAGCGAATACCTGCCTCTCGATCCTCCGTGAAATGCCGGACGGCCTCGTTCTGGTGGACGGTGAGGGCAGATGCCGGTACCTGAACCCGGCGTTCACCCGGATAACCGGGTATACCCTGGAAGATGTCCCGACACTCGCTCGATGGTTCGAGCGTGCCCACCCGAACCCGGCGTACCGTCAGAAGGTGCAGGGGCCGGGAGAGGAACTGTTTTCGGGCGGCCGGGAGATCCTGGTTGCCGGCGTGGTCTGCCGGGACGGTAGAGTGCGCGATATCGAACTCCGGCGGGCGGCGGTCGATGGCGGTTATGTCCTGATCGCCGTCCGGGACGTCACCGAGCGGGCCCTGAACGAGGAGAACCTCAGGCAGGCGACGTCTGAGTTGACCGCGGTGATCGAGGCGTTTCCCGATCTCTTCATCCGGTTGAATGCCGACGGAACGATCCTCGACGTCAGGGCGGGGAGGCTCGCGGAGGCCCCGTTCCTCTCCCGGGCGCACCTCGGGCGGCGGGTGCAGGATCTCCTCCCCGCCGGGGTGAGCGAGGCGCTTTCAGGTGCGCTGCAGGAGGCCGCCAGGTCGAATACCCCCGCACCGCCCCTGGAGTTCAGCCGCGCGGAAGCCGGAGAGATCCGGCACTTCGAAGCCCGCGTCATGCCGCTCCAGGAGATGCACCTGATGGTCATCATCAGGGAGATCACGAAGCGCAGGATGGCGGAAGAGGAGTTGCACCGCCACCGCGAGCACCTGGAGGAACTCGTTACCGAGCGGACCGCCGAACTCGAGCGTGCGAACAAGCAGCTCGAGCAGTTGCTGTACTACATCGAGATGACCGAGCGCAAAGCCGCGGAGGATTGGCTGGACTCTCCGGTCGAACTGGACGCTCCCGGGTCGGCCGAACCCAGGGAGGCGAGGATCACCACCGATGCCGCCGGAATGGTCGTCATCGTGGACATGGTGGCCGAACGCCTCACCGGCTACGCGGGGGACGAACTGGCCGGGAAGTCGGTCTGGTCGCTCTTTCCAGGCGCCGGGCTCCGGGAACTTCTCTCCGGGGAGGTGCTGGGAGAGGGCCGATCGGCGGAGTACGGAGAGGTCGCGGAACTCGTGAGAAAAGACGGGTCGAACGAGACCGTCCACGTCTCCGGCGACCCGATCGCCGATGGCTCCGGCACCGTGATCGGGATGGTCTGCACCTTTTACAGGGCGTGACCCTCAGAGCCGGAAACCGTAGGACTCCGGGTGCACCGCTCCCGGGTCCTGCGGCGCCACGGCGACCCCGACCTGGTCGGAGTAGAGCCCGAGCCCTTCGAGGGCGGAGAGGAGCACTTTTTCGGGCGTGTTGTTGATCTCGCTTACGTGGGCGAGCATCGCCATGTGGATGCGGTCGGCGAGCCTCTGCAGGCACCGGGCGGCGTCGGGGTTGGAGAGGTGCCCGCGTTTCGACCGTATCCGGCTCTTTAAGTAGGCGGGATACGGGCCGTTTTCGAGCATGTTCGGGCAGTGGTTGCTCTCGAGCAGGACGGCGTCGCATGATGCAAGCGTATCGAACATCGAGGTGGTGACGGTCCCGGTATCGGTGCAGCACCCGACACGGAGATCGCCTTCGGCGACAGAGAACCCGCAGGGTTCCCGGGCATCGTGGGAGGCGGCGAACGGCTCGATCGAGAAGTCGCCGACGGAGAAGGTCTCGCCGCACCGGCACCGCCGAACCTCCGCAGACGTCTTCCCGCATTTCGCATCGAATGCCTCGAGCGTTCCGCCGGTCGCGTAGACCGGCACCCCGAGCCTCCGTGCCAGGACGTCGACGCCCCGGATATGGTCGATGTGCTCGTGCGTGACGAGTATCGCCTCGACGAGCGTTGCGTCCCCGCCGGCGGCTTCGAGGCGCCGGAGGGTCTCGCGAGCGGAGAGCCCCGCGTCGATGAGCAGCGCACCCCGCTCCCCCCGGAGGTAGGTGCAGTTTCCTTTGCTCCCGCTGGCGAGGACTGTCAGTTGCATTGTAGAAATTGTGGGTTGTGCGGCTATTTAAGATCAGGGACGGCTGCGTGCAGAATGAAGACCGGGATCGGGGTTCCAATCCCCGGTGAGAGCGGGTGAGCACGACGGAGGAGTCCCGGCAGGGGGTCGTCGGCCGGATCGTCCCGGGTGAGGATGAGACCTCTCGTCGAGACCTACCCGCGCCCTGAACCCCGGTGGTTCACCCCGCGGACGACGTGAACCGACTCCGGCGCAAACGAGACCGAGACCCGGCTCCCCTCCCGGATCTCGAGGACGTCCACCGCCTTCCAGGAGAGGACGGATGAGAGCGGGACCCCGCAGTCGACCGTCACCCTGCTGAACGGCCCGCGCGGCACGATGGAGGTCACGGTGCCGGGGAGGCTGTTCCTGCCGGGTGTATCCATCGACGGCGCGGCGATCCGGAGATCCTCTGAGCGGATGCAGAGGGTGACCCGCTCTCCCGTCGATGCCGGCGAACGTGCCCGGACGCGGACACCCCCGGCATCGACGACGGCGGTGCCGTCTTCCCCCTCGACGACGCCGCCCTCGACGATGTTCTCGATCCCGACGAACCGGGCGACCTCCCGGCTTGCCGGGAGGGTGAAGACCTCCCGCGGCGTCCCCACCTGCGAGAAGACCCCGTCCATCAGCACCCCGATCCGGTGGGCGAGCCGCTGGCCCTGGTACATGTCGTGGGTCGAGAAGACGATCGTCGTCCCGAGGTCGCGGTTGATCCGCACCACCAGGTCCTCGATCATCGCCACCGAGACCGGGTCGAGGTTCGCGGTCGGCTCGTCGAGGAGGAGGATCTCGGGCTCGATCACCATCGCCCGGGCGAGCGCCACCCGCTGCATCTCCCCGCCCGAGAGCGTCCTGGCCCGCCGCTCCCCGTAACCGGAAAGACCGACCATATCGAGGGCTTCTCCGATCCGGGCATCGATCTCGCTCTTGCCCGTGCCCCGGAACCGGAGGCCGACGGCGATGTTCTCCGCGACCGTCGTGTTGAAGACGGCGGGTTTCTGAAAGACCATCCCCATCATTCTGCGGATGGAGAGGCTCTTTTCGCGCTCCGCGTGGATATCGGTGCCGCCGATTCGGATGGCCCCTCCTGTCGGGGCGTCGAGGAGGTCGATGAGGCGCAGCAGGGTCGACTTCCCGGCCCCGGAGGGGCCGATGACGGCGAAGATCTCGCCCCGGTTCACCTCGCCGGTGATGCCGTCGAGCACCCTGGTATCGCCGAAGTTTTTGGAGACGTTCTCGAGTTCGATCATGGTATCACCGGTGCTGCACCGTGGTTATGGCGAGATTCACGCCGAGGGCGATTGCAAGGAGGACGATCCCGAGCGCGATGGACTGAGAGATGTTCCCCATCGAGGTCTCGAGCGATATCGCGGTCGTCAGGACCCGGGTCGAACTCGCGAACGACGAAGCCGCGATGTTGCCGCCGACCAGGATCGCCGCCCCGACCTCGGATATCGCCCGCCCGAACCCGACCGCGACGGTCGCGAGGATCGCGAACCGGGCTTCTTTCAAGATGTTTGTCAGGAACTGGAGCCGGGTTGCCCCGAGCGAACGGAGGGTATCCCTGATCACCGGATCGATCCCCGAGAGCGCGGAGATCGTGAGGCCGGTCATGATCGGCAGGATGAGCACCGTCTGTGCGACGATCATCGCGGTCGGGGTGAAGAGCAGCCGCATGAACCCGAACGGCCCCACGCGGGAGATGAGCAGGAATATCAGCAGCCCGACGATGACCGTCGGGAGGGAGTAGAGCGTCTGGATCAGGTTGATGAGACTCCTTCTTCCCGGGAACGTCCCGAAGTTGATCGCGGCCCCGAGCGGGACGGCAAACAGCGTGGCGATGATCGTTGCGGTGAGCGATATGGCGATGCTTCGTGCGGCGATGGCCATCACATCGGGATCAAGCGTGATGATGAGCCTGACCGCCTCCAGGAATCCCTCGATGATCTCGTACATGCTCTGCACCTGACTATACTCTGCCGGAAGCAAAAAAAAGGTGGGATTTCGAGCCCGTTCAGGCGATCGGGTCCTTCACTTCAGCCTGGGGGACGCCGATCTTCTCCCAGTCGTCCTGGGCCGCGTAGAAGAGCGGCTGGCCGTACTGGTCGAGACCGAAGGAGGCGATCTCGCCCTGCACCTCGTCGGAGATCATGAAGTTGACCCAGTCCTTCGCGACGGTGGTGTTGATCTCGGGGTACTTCGCGGGGTTGATCTGCATCGCGCAGTAGACGTTGAGCAGGATATCGCCCTCGTCGACGAGCGTCACGAGGTCGAGGTCGCCCTTGTAGGCGAGATACGTCCCGATGTCGGAGAGGGTGTATGCCTGCTTCTCGTTCGTCATCTCAAGGGTCGCACCCATGCCCGTTCCGGCCTCCTGGTACCAGTCGCCGGAGCCCTGTACGTCGGTCGAGTAGTTGAATCCGGCTGCCTTCCAGATTGCCTTCTCCTTGGAGTGCGTGCCCGATGCATCGCCGCGCGAGACGAAGGTCACGCTCGCGTTGCCGGCCATGCCGGTCTCGCGGATGGCGGTGAACGCTTGCTCAGGAGTCATGCCGTTGATGCCTGCCGGATCGGCTTCGGGCCCGACGAGGACGAAGTAGTTGTAGGCGAAGACGCGCCGGTTGATGCCGTAGCCGTCGGCGAGGAAAGCGTCTTCACGCGCACGGTCGTGCACCATCAGGACGTCCACGTCACCCCGCTGGCCGTACTCGATCGCCTTGCCGGTCCCGGCGGAGACGATCAGCACCTCGGCGTTGTACTTCTCCTCGAAGATCGGTGTGAGGTGGTCGAGGAGCTTGGTGTCGTAGAGACTCGTCGTCGTGGCGATACGGAGTTGCTGCTTCTCTACGGGCGTCGGGTCGGTTGTCGTCCCGGTGCAGCCGCAGATCAGCATGAGGGCGACCATGACGGCCGCAACGGCAAAAATGGTTCGTCTATGCATAGTTATCAGACAGATGTATCGCAATACATGCATTTAAATAAATGTGTTTTGGGTTAATGTAAATCGGGTGTGGTTAATAAATTTTACATTTTGGGGTGATAAATGGGATATTGTTGATATCTCCCTCAGCCCGTCATGATGTCGCGGTAGGCATCCCCGTCCGCCTCGACGTAGAGGATCGCCCTCCCGCCGATGAACGCGGGCTTCGGGAACTTTCTGAGTGCGATGGTGCCTTCCCCGACCACCGCGCCGTCCCGGGTCATCACCCGGTCGACGCCGGAGGCGAGGATTGCGGCGACCGTCTGGGTTCCGCGGAGGTCGCGGGTCGTCCCCTTCTGGACGAACCGGCCGTCGTTCCCCGACGCCGCAAGCCCGACCCCGGCAAGCGCGCCGATCACGCCGTCTTCTGTGCCGCCGAGCCCTTTGAGGAGGATTCCGGCCTCATGGGCAAGCGAGCGCGCCTGATCCTGCGTCACGACGCTCGTCTTCGCGGAGAAGCCGAAGCGGGTGAGATCGCCGTTGATGTTCCGGTCGGCGGCGACGCAGATCCCGGGGTCGCTCCCCTCGATGAAGTCGGCGAGCATCAGTTCCTTTGCCGCCGCGAAGACGTCGGCCGCGATCCCGTTCCCGGCATCCTGGATGTGGATGACCGCGGAGCTGTTATGGGAGGTATAGGGAACAGCCGGATGGACAAAGAGCTGGTGGCGGGTTACCCCGGTCACCGTGTACGACCGGGCGAGTTCTGCTGCAATTGTGCGGGCGAGCCGCCCGGTTCCCCGGGACTCGCGTGTGTCGGTGTCGTCAATGCCAAGGTAGAGGGTCATGGAATCGCTCTGTACAAATCCGCACCGCGAGAAAATGAAGACTTCTCCGGGGTTAATGGAAAGTAGTTGACCCCGGAGGCCGTCAGGCCCTGATGATGGTACCGACCCGCTCCCCGTTGACGGCTTTCGTGATGTTGCCCGGGACGTGGGCGTTCACGATCTTGATCTCTTTCACGTGGAAGGCGTCCCGGAGGAGTTCGACGGCTTTGGGTTCGAGCACCATATCCTCCATCTCCATCTCGATGAGTTCGTCGGCCGTGATCTCAGGGATGAACTCGGCGTCGGGGTTCACGAACGGGTTCTCGGTAAAGAGGCCGTCCACATTCTTCCCGAGGATGCAGTTCTTCGCGCCGACCACCTCAGCCATCAAAAACGCCCCGGTGTCCGTCCGGTGCGGCGGGATGCTCCCGATCTTCGGCGGATGCTCATACAGCCCGTAGGGCGGGGTGCCCTGCACGACCGGCAGCATCCCGAGGGATATGAGCGAGGGGAGGTTTAAGAGATCGTCGGTGTGGATCCGGGTGCCGTTGTACTTCGAGAAGAGGAGCGAGATCATGATCGCGTTCTGCTCGCTGATCTTGCCCGCCAGCTCCGCAAGCACGCCCGTCGGCATCCCGAGGTCGATGCCGACGTCGAGGATGTGCCGCACCCGGACGCCGCCGCCGGTGGCGACCAGAACCTTGTTGTTGCGGGAGAGTTCCCCGATCTCCTCGACCAGGGGATAGATGACGTCCCGCCCGTAGTCGATGACCCCGTGGCCGCCGATCTTGATCACGTTCAGGTCGGGCATGATCCTGACCTGCCGCCCGGTTCGGGTCTCGCGGAGCAGGCCGCGCCGAACCAGACTCTCGCCGCGGAACTTTGATTCCATCTCAAACCGTTCTGCCATGATAACAACCTTACCTCATATATGATAGAAAAAGTTAAGTGTCTTTGGTGTATATCTGCTGATATACCAACTGGTATGGGATGGGAATACGATGAAGATCTATGTAAGAGAACGTCAGAAAGTCGGCACCGGCGTGAAGCAACCCCGCTTCCGCGTCGTCGCCGTCGTCGAAGAGCAGAGCGAATCGAAGCACCTGAAGGTGGAAGGGACGCATTTCCGGAAGGTAGAACTCGAACAGATTGCAAAGGACATCGGGGCGGAGATCGTCTACCTCGAAGAGATGCCCGACGAAGAGCGGGGCGAGATGAAGGCGGCGGAAGCGGCGTAACCAGACCGACCTCCTTTTTTGCGCCGGACGCGAGTACTGTTACGATCGGATGTCCACACACGAACACGACGACATAATCGATGCGGCCGTCCGGATCCTCCTCGAGGAGGACCGGTGTATCACCGTCGGCTTTTCCCCGGACGGCATCTCGCTGCGGTTCCCGACGACGCGGAAACTTGCCGAGCATCTCGGGATCCCGCACTACTACGTCCTTCCCCGGTTCGGGGAGATGGAGCGGGACGGGCTGATTCGCCGGGCCGAGCGGGTCGGCATCTCCACCACGGCCGCGGGAACCGAGCGTCTCCTCGCGGTCATGGCGGAGCGGCACGGCGAGCGCGCGGAAGAGGTCCTGGGTGCCGGGGTTCTGCGGGCGCTCGAGATCCGCGCCGCTCAGGCCTCTTCCTCTTCGCCCGAAGGATAGACATGGGCGGCTGAAGGCCGGAAGGCGAGGTGGACTGCGTCGCCGGGTGCGACGCCCGCCTCCTCGAATCCCTGGCGGGTCAGCGTCACCTTGAACCGAACTCCGGCGTCGACCGAGACCCGGACCAGCCCTCCGTTCGGCCGCACAGAATCCACGCGGCCGAAGACGACGTTTCTTCCGTTCTTTGACAGAGGTGTCTTTGAGAGCTGGATCTCCTCCGGCCGGATAGCAACGGAGACGGGGCCGGGTATACCGTTCTCCGCAGATATCCGGAGATCCCCCACCGCGACCGTTCCATCGGCCGAGCCTGTTCCGCGGAGAAGGTTCTCCACCCCGACAAATCCCGCGACGAAGTCGGAGTTCGGCCGCCGGAAGATCTCCTCCGGCGTCCCCACCTGGATCACGTCGCCGCCGCGCATGATCGCCACCCGGTCGGCGAGGTCGAAGACCTCCTCGAAGTTGTGGGTGATATGGACGATCGTCGTCCCGGTGGCCTCGTGGATCCGGGCGAGTTCCGCCCGCAGGCTCTCGCGCGTCTTCACGTCGAGCGCGGAGAGCGGCTCGTCGAGCAGCAGGGCTTCCGGCTCCATCACCAGCGCCCGGGCAATCGCCGCACGCTGCTGCTCGCCGCCCGAGAGCGTGCCCGGGTAGCGGTGGAGCAGGTGGCTGATGTTTAAGAGATCCGCGCTCTCCTGGATCTTCCCGCGGATGAACGCGGGATCGGCGCGGTGGGATCTCAGCCCGAAACCGATATTCGCTTCGACGGTCAGGTGCGGGAAGAGCATGTAGTCCTGGTAGACCATGCCGATATTCCTCTCCCGTGCGGGCACGTCTGTTATGTCCCGGCCGTTCAAGAAGATCCTGCCCGCATCGGGGGTGTAGATCCCGGCGATCGTCTCAAGAAGGATCGTCTTTCCTGCCCCCGTGGGGCCGAGGACGATGAAGTACTCCCCGTCTTCGACCGAGAGCGAGACGTTCGAGAGCGAAAACTCCCCGAGGCTCTTTGATACGGAATCAATGGTAAGCATGGACAAACCTCCTAGTAGACGTGTGTGGCTCCGCCGTAGCGCTCGAAGGCGTAGAGCGAGACGACCGAGATCATGATGAGGATCGTCGCCGCAGCGATAGCATACTCGAGTTTTCCGGTGGACATGTTCAGGAAGAGCGAGAGTGGGAGCGTCTCGGTCTTCATCCGGGTTGCGCCGGCAAGCATCAGCCCGGCACCGAACTCACCGATCCCCTTCGACCAGGTGATCACCGATCCGGCAAGGAGTCCGTTTGCGGACATCGGGAGCGTGACCCGCCAGAAGGCCTGCGCGTCGGTGCACCCGAGCGTCTTTGCCACGTGCTCGTAGCGGGGGTTGACGCCCTGGAATGTCGAACGGGTCACCCGGAGCATGTAAGGCAGGTTCACGAAGAACTGGGCCATGATGATCCCGAGCGGCGTAAAGACGAACGCAAGTCCTGCCGCGGCAAGCGACTTTCCTACCGGGGATACCCCGAAGAAGAGCAGGAGCCCCACGCCCGCTACGAGCGGCGGGAGCGCCATCGGGATATCCATCAGCATGTTCATCACCGTCTTGCCCGGGAACGTGTAGCGGGCGAGGGCATAGGCCACCGGCACGGCGACCAGGATGCAGAGGAGTGTCGAGATGACGGAGGTGATGATCGAGAGCCTGATGGCGAACTGGATCTCCTCGGAAAGGAGGCATTCAATCAGAACGGCCGGCGGGGAGTGGGTGACCACCCCGACGAGGACCATTATGATGAAGGCGGCGATGAGGAGAGCGACCGCAACGGTCGCCATCCGAAAATAGGAGGGGTTCCTCAGGTTCATGAAGACTCCTCATGCTCCCGGAGATCCTTTGGGGAGAAACTCTTGAGTTTCACCTCCTCGATGTGTTTTGCGTCGACCCAGCCGCTCCTGACGTCGTCGCGGTGATCGAACTGGCGAACGTAGGGCTTGATGTCGAGGAGCGGGGTGCCGTCCAACACGTCGATCCCTTGGACACGGACGGTGTTGCCCTCGACGGAGACGACCTCGACGAGGGAGATCCCGATCGGGTTCGGGCGGCTGAAATGGCGTATGGCAAAGATCCCGCGCTCTTTGCTGCCGTCGACGAACGGGCGCTGGCGCAGGCTAAAGCCGTTCGCCCGGTGGAAGTGGTAGAGGAGGATGATGTGGGAGAATCCCTCGACCCCTTCGAGTCCTTCGGCATACTCGGGAAAGACCTCGATCGTCCCCTCCGCTTTGGAGAAGATGCTCTGGATGGGCGTTGTATCCTGGTCGGTGAACGGTGAGCGAATGGTTCCGATGATCTGGTAGGTGACTTCCATGCGACTTCTCCCCCTTCCTGGTTTATCAGGGTTTGACATCCGCGTAGGTGTCGCTCGGGTAGGTGACGAAACCGTGCCGGGTGAAGATCTCCTTCCCTTCGTCGGAGATGACGAACGCGGTGAACTGCTCCGCCTCATCGGGGTGCTCGGAGGCTGTCAGTACGCCGATGGGAACGACCTTCACCAGGTTATTCGTGTTCGGGATGTAGATGATGTCCATCTTCTCCGGTACGTAGAGATCCTCCCAGATGATACCGACATCGGCCTGCCCCATGGAGAGGTAGACCAGCAGTTCGTTCACCGTGCCGCTGCGGGTCACGAGGTTCTTCTCCACGTCGGCAAGGAGGTCGTTCTTTTCGAGGAGTTTGTCGGTCAGCTGGCCGATGGCGGTGCCGGGATTCTCGCCGAGCGCCACCCGGACGCCGGGCTTTGCCATGTCCTCAAGGCAGGTGATGCCGGCAGGGTTGCCCTTCGGGACGGCGATGATTGGGACGTGGTAAACGGTCAGGTGCTCCTCCTCGACCAGCCCCTTCTCGCGGGCCGCGTCGAAGTAGGCGGTCGCGCCCGGCATGTAGACGTCGCCCATCTCCGTCAGTTCCATCTGGGTGAGCAGGGTGTTCGATCCGCCGAAGACGAAGTTGATCGGGACGCCGGTCTCGTTCGTGAAGGTCGCCGCGATCTCGTCCATCGGTTCGCGCATGCCCGCGCCGCAGTAGACGAGCAACTCGGGCTTTGTCGTGTCGGACGTTCCCGCCGTATCGGCGGTGGTTCCGGTACATCCGCATGCAAAGGCAGCAGTTGCCGCGACAAGCAGTGTAACAATGAGAAGCAGGTGTGCTTTCATAGAGATTATTACTCAAGAGGGCAAAATAAATGTTTATACATGAGGTCAAATCAACTCGTGTAATTTAACAGGTTTGCTTTTGGTGAAATGATAATATAGCCTCATAACCACGAACCGGTACGAACCGGATCGTCATCCGAAACCGAGAAATGGGGAAGAGACATACCGGGAGTTGCACAATGGCGGAGAGCACCGGGACAGAAGAGAGGGGCATCCGGATCACCCTTGAGGAGATCGCCGGAGCCGTCGGCGACTTCGGCACCATCTTTCCCATCCTGCTCGGCGTCGCCATCGTCTGCCCGGACGTGAACGTCAGCCACTTCTTCCTCTTCCTCGCCGCCTGGTACATCATCGCCGGGTTCTACTATCGCCTTCCCATGCCGATCGAACCGATGAAGGCGATCGGCGCCATCGCCATCGCCGAAGGGCTCTGTGCCGGCGAGATCGTGGCGTCAGGCCTTGTTGTCGGGGCGCTCTTCCTCGTCCTCGGCCTCGTCGGCGGCATGACCTGGATCGGGGAGCGGATCCCAAGAAGCGTCGTCCGGGGGGTGCAGGCAGGTCTCGCGCTCATCCTCCTCAGGACGTCGCTCGGCTACATCATTCCCGACGCTCTCTTTGCGGCCGTATCCATCGGGATCATCCTCATCTTCTTCGTCGCATCGCAACGCACCCGGATCCCGGACGTCTCCGCCCTGCTGGTGCTCGGCATCGGGCTCGCCGCCGGTATCGCAACGCAGGGAATGCCGCCGTTCCGCCTGATGTCCCTCCCCGCCCTCGTCATCCCGATGCCGGTAGACTTCATCACCGGAACCTGGGACCTCGCCCTCCCGCAGATACCGCTCACGCTCACGAACGCCATCCTCGCGACATCGCTCCTCACCTACGACCTCTTCCCGAAGAAGGGCGTGAACCCTGATAGGCTCTCGCGGACGATCGGGGCCATGAACCTGGTCTCGACGCCGCTCGGGGGGTTCCCCATGTGCCACGGCGCCGGGGGGCTCGCCGCGATGTACCGGTTCGGCGCACGGACCGGCGGGGCAAACATCATCGCCGGTATCTTCATCCTCGTCTTCGCCGTCGCTTTCGCCCCGCCGGAGGTGCTGACCCTCATCCCCTTCGGCGTCTTCGGGGCGCTCCTGGTCTTCGTGGCGCTCGAGCTCGGGAAGCACAGCGTGAAGACGGAGTCCTACCTGGTCACGGGGGTCATCGCCGTCCTCACCCTCGCGGTCGGCCTCACGGTCGCGTTCATCGCCGGGATGATCCTCGCCTATGCGCTCAAGCGGTGGGAGAAGGGGAGAGCGTCCCGGTCCTGACCCGACCAGGTTTATCACATCCGGCGTAAGAGCGGGGGGAGATGGACACCGTCACTGCACTCGGTCTTCTCGCCGGTTCGCTCACGACGCTCTCGTTCGCGCCGCAGGCCGTCCGGGCGTGGCTGCCACGCGCTCGACCACCGACCTCTCGCTCTCGATGCTCATCGTCCTTCTCGCGGGCGTTCTGCTCTGGCTCGCCTATGGGGTGGTGAGAGGGGATGTCGCCATCGTGGCGGCGAACGCCGCGACAGCCGGCCTTGTCGGCCTCACCCTCTCGCTCAAGAAAAAGAACGGATGACGTGGATCGCCGTCGCCTTCACGGAGAGGGCGACGGAGATTCCCGAAACGATGCCGAATTCCTGCACCGAGCGCCGGGTCAGAACCGCGGTGAGCGTGACCCCCGCGTCAACCCGCACCTCGGCGACGGGGCCGTTCTCCGCGACCGAGACGACCGTCCCGGCCAGCGTGTTCCGGGCGCTGGTGCGCCGCCCGTCCCCGACGGCGAGGACGACGTCGTCGGCCCGGATGCAGAGGCTGACCTCCTCGCCCGCTGCCGCCTCCGTCACCGCCTCGAAGGCCAGCCCTCCGGCAATCACCGTCGCGAGCCCGTCCTCGTTTGCCGTCACCGTTCCGTCCAGGATGTTCTCGATCCCGACGAACGACGCGACCTCGCGGCTCTTCGGGGCGTTCAGCACGACATCGGCCTTCCCCTCGTCGACGAGAGCTCCGTCGATGATCACCGCCATCCGGGTGGCGAGGAGATGCGCTTCGCGGCGGGAGTGGCTCACCTGCACGACGGTGAGCCCGTCCTCCCGGTGGAGCCGCCGGAGATCGTCGATGAACTTCTCCTGCGTGACGGGGTCGAGGGCCGAGAGCGGTTCGTCGAGGAGGAGGATGTCGGGTTTCACCGCGACGGCCCGGGCGAGCGCCACCCGCTGCTGCTCGCCGCCGGAGAGGGTCCCCGGGTAGCGGTCGGCCAGATGAGCGATCCCGAACCGTTCGAGGAGGGGGGCGACCTCGGCCCGGGCCTCCTTCTTCCCCATCCCCTGCACCCGGAGCCCATAGGAGATGTTGTCGATGACCCGCATGTTCGGGAAGAGTGAGTAGTCCTGGTAGACGAGAGCGACATTCCGCTTCTCCGGGGGGAGTGCGGTGATCTCTTCGCCCCGGAGGAGGACGCGGCCGCTGTCCGGCCGGTGGAGTCCGGCGATCGCTTCGAGGAGCACCGTCTTCCCCGCACCCGACGGCCCGACGATGAAGTAGTAGTCGCCCTTACTGATCGTCAGGCTGACGTCGTTTAAGCGGAACGAGCCGAGTGCGAGCGAGACACGGTCAAACTCTATCATCGTACCTCCCTAAGTACCGGGTCATTCTTCGCAGGAGGTAGAAGACCCCGAAACTGACCAGGATGACCGTGAATGCGATACTCCTGCTCGTGTGGATGCCGTCTGTCGTGAAGGAGTAGTAGATCAGCGTCGATATGATGAACGGGTAGTAGGCGATCATGATGACGCCGGCAAACTCCCCGATCGCCCTCCCCCAGGCGAGGATAGCCCCGCTGTACATGTGCCGGAGGCTTAAGGGGAGCGTGACCGTCCGGAACGCCGTAAAGGTTCCCGCCCCGAGCGTGCGGGCGACGTTCTCCAGGTGAACCGGCACCTTCTCGAACCCCTCCCGCATGCTGTTGACGTAGAACGGCGAGGCGACGAAGAGCATCGCGACGATCGTCCCCGGGAGCGCGTCCTCGAACGCAATCCCGATCTCCGAGAGCGGCGCGCCGAGCCAGCCCCGGCGCATGAAGAGGAGGTAGACGAGCAGGCCCGCCACGGTGTGCGGCAGGATGAGCGGGATATCGACGATGCTCTCGACGGCGCCCTTGAGCCGCGAGGGGCGGGATCGTGCGAGAACGTAGGCGAGCGGGGTTCCGAAGAGGATGAGGAGGAGGACGGCGCTCGCCCCCGCGCCGAACGTGAGGAGGATCGATCCGATCACCTCCGACGACGCCGCGACCTTCAAGAGGTGCGCCGGGTCGGCGAGTTCCGCCGAGGCGATGCTCGCGATGGCAAGCACCGTGATGCCGACGAGCAGCCCGCCCATGATGCAGAACCCGAGGGTGCACCAGTCGATATGCCGCCTCCAGCGCCCACTCCACCAGGAGGGAGGTGCTTCACCATCCCCCAGAAGGGGGTCGCCCGAGAGTGTTTCGGTCTTCATATCCGCACGTTCCTGAATAAGCGTTGTACGCGTCCGCTGATAACTGGTAGCATAAAGAAAAAGAGGGGTTCAGGCCTTCATCTCGACGAGCGATTGGAGAGCGTCGGGGATGCTGCCGTAGCCGCCCGCGGGCACGATCGGGGGCTGACCATCGGCAGTGAGGATCTCCTGGCCGGTGGCGCCGATCAGCATCTCGACAAACTCGATGCCGAGGTCAGGGTGCTCGGCGATCTTCGGGACGGTCACGCCGTAGACGATCGGCGAGCCCGCGTAGCTCGTAGTGCCGTCACCCTTCTTTGCCTCGGTCTGGACGGTCGCGTAGTTCTCCGCGAAGTCTATCGAGGAGAGGTCGATCTCCTCGGGGAGTTCGATGAACTCGAGGTCGTTCTGGACGGCGACGCTGCGGTACTCCCATGCGTAGTCAAGCCCTCCGGACTGAACCATCTGGACGAGTTCGACGCTCTTCGGGCGGATCGTCAGGGTGGTGCTGTCGGGCTTCGGGTCGGCGGCGTGGATCGTGTAGACGCCACCCTCTTCGGTGACGGTGATCGCGCTGTGCTCGCTGACGAGCGTCTCGAAGATCTGGTCGTTCTTGTAGTAGGCCTCGGCGAGCTGGATCACCATCGGGGTGCGGTAGCCGCAGGGATCGGAGTTCGGGTCGGAGAAGCCCCACCGGACGCCGTCACGGTCGAGGATCTCGTACCAGTTCTCGGCGGTGATCTCGTCTGCGTACTTGCTCTCGTTAGAGTAGGTCAGGACCATCCGGTTCTTCGCGAACGTGAGGTACCAGTCGGCGTGCTCCGGGATCATCATCTCCGGGATGAGATAGTAGTCAGCAGAGGCGACGACGTCGGCGGGCTTGCCGTTCTCGGTCACCTTCTTGATGCAGTCGACGCTGCCGGCTGGCTCGAGGAGCACGGTGACGCCGGCATGTTCTGCTTCGAATTCTGCTTTCACCTTCTCAAACGGTCCGGTCAGGCTCCCGGCATGGAAGACCTTCACCTGGACGTCTTCGGCGGCGGTCGCCGTCGGCGTGGGGGTCGTCGTCGGGTCTTCGGTCGTCCCCGTGCAGCCGGAGAACAGAACCGCGGCAGCGACGATGAGACAGATAAACGCACATAGGCGGGTTAGTTTCATGAAATACGTTTGGCGGTGGCCCAATGTTAAAAGTATTCATCTCGGCAAATGTTAATCAAATTGATTTACCTGGCATTCCCGGACGGATCAGATTCCGGAGGAAAGGGCTTTGATGGGGATTCAGGCCCCTTTCCGCGGGATGAGATGAACCGCCTTCGCCTGGAGAGAGACCCAGACCTCCATCCCCTCGTGAAGATCGAGGGTCTCCGCCCTCCTCGCGGTCACGAGCGCGACGAGATCGCACCCGCAGTGCACCGTCACGTTCACGAACGGTGCCGTGGGCTCGATGGCGGTGACCGTGGTCGGGAACCTGTTCTCCGCCTCCTCGTGCATGGGCTCCCTCCGGTGCAGGGAGATGTCTTCGCCCCGGACGATCATCTCGACCTCGTCGGCGGGCGGCGGGGTCGCCGAGAGGATCTCTTTACCTCTTGCCTCCACCACGGTGAACTCTCCTCTCCGCGCGACGACCCGGCCGGGGAGGATGTTCTGGACGCCCACGAACCGAGCGATCCGCCGATCTTTTGGCTCGCGGAAGATCTCGCGGGACGGCCCGGTCTGGGCGATCGTGCCCTCGATCATCACCCCGACCCGGTGGGCAAGGCGCTGGCCCTGCGCCAGATCGTGGGTGCTTATGAGGACGGTCATGTTGGCCTCGCGGTTCAGGCGGGTCACGATCGCCTCGATGGTGGCGGTCGATGTCGGGTCCAGGTTCGCCGTCGGCTCGTCGAGGAAGAGGATCTCGGGATCGGTCACGAGCACCCGTGAGAGGGCCACCCGCTGCTGCTCGCCGCCGGAGAGATCGAGCGCCCGGCTCTTGATATAGCGGGAGAGCCCGACGGCTTCGAGGGCCTCCTTCACCTTCCGGTCGATCTCGTCGGCGGGAGCACGCCGGTACCGGAGCCCCATTGCGACGTTGTCGTAGACGGATGAGTTGAAGACGATCGGCCGCTGAAAGAGCATCCCCATCCGGCGGCGGAGGTCGAGCCAGCTGCCGCGCTCCGCGACCGTGTCGATCCCGAAGACCGAGAGCTGCCCATCGTTTGCGGGCTCGATCAGGTCGAGGAGCCGCAGAAGCGTGCTCTTCCCCGACCCGCTCGGGCCGATGAGCGCGAGGATCTCGCCTTCGCTGACCGAGAGGTCGACGTCGTGCAGGACTTCAAGGGTGCCGTAGGATTTTCTGATATTGTGAGCCTCGATGACTGTCATGGTATCACCGCTGCTGGACGAGCGAGAGGGCGATGTTCACCCCGAGTGCCACCCCGAGGAGAATGATCCCGAGCGCGATCGAGAGGGAGTAGTTCGCCATCGAGGTGTTGAGCGCGATCGCGGTGGTGAGGACGCGGGTCGCGCCCCGGATGTTGCCGCCGACGATCATCACCGTCCCGACCTCGGCGATCGCCCGCCCGAACCCGAGGAGGACGCCGGCCATCACCGCGAACCGGGCCTCCGCGATGATCGTCATGACCGTCTGGAGCCTGCTCGCGCCGAGCGCGGTGATCGTGTAGCGCTTGTCCCGGTCGATCCCCGAGAGCGCCGAGACCGTCAGCCCCATCAGGAGCGGGATGATGAGGACGGTCTGGGCGACGATCATGCCGCCGGGTGTGTAGAGAAAGCGAAGGAACCCGAAGGGGCCGATGTTTGAGAGGAAGAGGAAGATGACCAGGCCCACGATGACTGTCGGGAGCGCATACAGCGTCTGCAGGGTGGAGACGACCGCGTGCTTGCCCCGGAACTCGTAGAAGTAGATCAGCGCCCCGAGCGGCAGGGCGATCAGAGCGGCAAAGAAGGTGGCGGTGAGGGAGACGTAGAGCGAGCGGATGGTGATCTCCACCACCTGCGGGTCGAGGGTGATGATGAGCTCGATAGCCTCGATGAATCCCTCGATGATCGGGTTTCCGTTCACCATGCTGCCTCAACCTCCGGAATCCCTGTCACCCTGCCGATCACCTTGTTACCACTCCATGTTTCAGGCAGTCACCGGCTCCGCGCAGGTGCAGTTGAACGGCGGCTCGTTGCACTCGGGTGCGTAGAGGGGCGTAAAGAGCGGTTTGCCGAACTCCTCGGCCCCGAACTCGCCGATCATCTGCTTCGTCTCGTTCGTGGTGAGCCAGTCGATGAAGTCCGCGGCTCCCTCTGCGTTCACTCCGGGGTGCTCTTCGGGGTTGACGGCGATCGCGCTGTAGCGGTTCATGAGCTCCGCACCCTCAGCGACGACCGGGACGAGGTCCAGCCTGTCTGCGAACGAGAGGTAGGTTCCCTCATCGGAGAGGGTGTATGCCTGCTGCTCGTTTGCAAGGATCAGGGTGTCGCCCATGCCCTTGCCGGCCTCGACGTACCAGGCCCCGGCGTCAAGGACATCGGCCTCGTAGTCGTAGCCCGCCTCCCCCCAGAGCACCTTCTCCTGAGCGTGCGTCCCGGAGTTGTCGCCGCGGGAGACGAAGGCGACACCCTGCGTGTCGTTCGTGCCGGCGAGATAGATCGTCCGGAAGGCCTCCACCGGGGTCATGTTCGCGATCCCCGCCGGGTCGGACTCCGGCCCGACGATGATGTAGTAGTTGTAGGCGATGCACCGGGGATTGATCCCGAAGCCATCGTCGATGAACTGCTGCTCGAGGTCCGGGGCGTGGACGAGGACGAGATCGACGTCGCCGCGCCTCCCGGAGTCGATCGACTGCCCGGTGCCCTGGGCGATGAACTGGAGATCCATCCCGGTCTCCCCCTCGTAGATCCGTTCGAGCTCCGCGAGCAGCCCGGTGTTCTCCAGGCTCGTCGTGGTGGCTATCCTGAGTATGTTCCCCCCGCCGGCGGGAGCGGTGGGCGTCGCGTTATCGTCGGGCGCTGTCCCGGTGCATCCCGCGCATGCGGCAAATGTGAGCAGGATCGCAACGATGCCTGCCGTTAGAAGAGTAGTATCTGTCTTCATAGCAGCGCGTTAGAGAGCCCTCCTCGGATATATAATTACCCTCCTCGGAAAGTTAATGTGCTCCGTTCCGGGGGAGGTTGCCAGCGGGGTCGAAACCTTAACGCTCCCGCCCGCCGATTCTTTTCCTCATGTGGCAGGCGCTGGATATCGAGACCTGGATTGCCGGACGGCGGTCGGAGATCGGCCGGGTGAAGGATCCGGTCTTTGAGATCATCGGGAGGGTGCGGGCGGAGGGCGACGCCGCCCTGCTCGACCTGACGAAGAGGTTCGATAAGATCGATCTCGAGGAGATCGCCGTCTCCGATGAGGAACTGGAGGCGGCTTACGACGAGGTGGACGCAGAGCTGGTCACGAACCTCGTGGAGGCGGAAGAGCGGATCAGCCGGTTCCACGAACTGCAGCGCGGACGCGACCTCTGGCTGCAGGAGATGGAGCCCGGGATCACCCTCGGCGTCAAGACGACTCCGCTCTCCCGTATCGGCGCCTACGTCCCCGGCGGGCGGGCGGCCTACCCCTCGACGGCGCTGATGTGCACGATCCCGGCGAAGGTCGCGGGGGTCGCGGAGATCTGCTGCTGCACCCCGCCGCCGATCAACCCGATCACCCTCGTCGCGCTCGATATCGCCGGGGTCGACGAGGTCTACCGGGTCGGGGGAGCCCAGGCGATCGCGGCGATGGCGCTCGGGACGGAGTCGATCCCGCGGGTGGAGAAGATCGTCGGCCCGGGGAACGTCTACGTCACCGCAGCGAAGATGCTGCTCCGTGACGAGGCCGAGATCGACTTCCCGGCGGGCCCGAGCGAGATCGCGATCCTCGCGGACGGCACGGCGAACCCGACCTTCGTCGCGGCCGATATCCTCGCCCAGGCTGAGCACGACCCGAACGCCGCCTGCGTCCTGGTGACCACCGACGCGGCCGTCGCGGATGCGGTCGGTGCCGAGGTGAAGCGGATGGCCGGGGAGGCGAAGCGCCGCGATATCGTCGCAAAAGCCCTCGAGCACTCCGGCTACATCGTCGCCGCAGACATCGACGAAGCGGTCGCGACCGTCGACGGCATCGCCCCCGAGCACCTCTCTGTCCAGGTGGCCGATCCGCTCGCCGTCCTCAACCGCATCCGGAGCGCCGGGTCGATCTTCGTCGGCCCCTACGCGGCAGTGGCCTGCGGCGACTACGCCTCGGGGACGAACCACGTCCTCCCGACGGCGGGCTACGCCCGGCTCTACTCCGGCCTCGACGTGAACCACTTCTGCCGCCGCTCGACCGTCCAGATGATCACGCGGGAGGGGCTTGACGCGATCGGCGACATTGTGGAGACGATCGCCGACGCGGAGGGGCTCCACGCCCACGCGGAGTCGGTGCGGGTCCGGAGAAGGGGATAAGCGAATAATTCATCTTATCGAGACTGTGCTATAGGAGAGCTGCTGGGAGGTCTGATTGCTTCTCGAACTCCAACATTCGGACCAGTCACAACCCCATGCACGGCTTTCCACTGGATATCGTCATTAGGGGGTGGGGCTGACGGGGAGTGCGACGTTCCGGAGAACGACTGTCCGCAGGATGCGATGGCCCGCAGGGCCGGAGCTTGAGAAACCCGAAGGGTTTCGGACAGGAGTTCGAGAAGCCGTCAGGCTTCGAGGAACGGAGCTCGACCACCGTCAGGTGGGAAGGGAGCATCCCCCCCTCAAAACTCTTCGAGTTTCTCATGCTCGCTGCGCTCGCACTCCCCGTTGTCCCCACAGCGAAACCCTTCGGGTTTCTCGAACTCCTGCCGTTCCGGCAGTCGTTCCCCCCTCCGTGGCGATATTCCCACAGTCCAGTGTACCGGAATTTTTCACAGCCACGACCGTCCTGTCAGCCATACAACAACTTATCATCGTCGTAACCTGCTTTATCCAACCCCACCGGCCCCTATACCTCGTCCAGAAACAGGAGTCCTCACTCCGGTCATCTCAAAAACAGAAAAGGTAAGATGAATTATCGAGATGTCGGCGCCGACGGCTCCGGAGCGGCCTCCCCACGGGCCATCCGGATGCTCTCGATCGCGTCCTCTGCGACGCTTCTCTCGTCCTGATCCCCGCTCCGGGCAAGAGCCTCGAGGGCGTCGATCGCCCGTGGGTTGCCGATGTACTTGAGCGCACCCGCTGCGTAGAGCCGGACGTTCCGGTCGGCATCCTTCGTCGCCGTGACGAGGGGCTCGACCGCGGCATCGCCCATCCGCATGAGGGCGCCCGCCGCCGCGCCCCGGACATCGTCGTCGCTGTCCCGGAGCGCCCCGATGAGGGGCTCGACCGCCGAGGAATCCCCGCTGTCCCCGAGGACGCCGGCCGCGAGGATCCGGGTGTCCGGGTTCTGATCGGCAAGCATCCGGCGAAGCGGCTCCGTCGCTCTCTCGCCGAACTTCGCTATCGCTCCCGAGGCCTGGCACCGGATGTCGTCGTTCTCGTCCCCGAGCGCCCGGGCGAGCGGTTCCACCGCGGCAGGATCGTCGATCTCGCCGAGGATGGCGGTCGCATAGACCCGCCGGATATCCCTCGCGGTATCAAGCTCCCAGGTTCGGCCGCCTGGCCCGGTCACGGTCGGCGGGCTCACGCCCTCCTCCTCCTCCCCGTACTTCCCCGACGCCTCCGGGTTCTCGAGGAGTTCGACCAGCGGCCCGACCGCCGGGCTCCCGAGCAGTGTGAGCGAGTCCGCCGCCGCCTCCCGCACCGCCGTCAGCGGATCGCCGAGCGCCCGGACGAGCGGCCCGACCGCCTCGGCACCGCCGAAGTCCCCGAGCGCCAGGGCGGCCCGCTGGCGGGTCAGGCCGTCGCTGCTGCGGAGCGCCTCGATCAGGCCGTCGACATCCTTCTCCGCTCTCAGCAGATCGATGTTGAACCGCTTCCCCATGTCTTGCTCCAACGCTTTCACCTCCGTCTCGTCACCGGATCGTCGGCGGGACGGGTGTGCCCATCCCACGCTTCTGCCGGAACCGCTCCATCCCGTCCTCGGCCGCCCTCCGGACGGCGGGGTCGGTGTCGGAGAGCGACCGGCCGAGCGCCCCTTCCGCCCGCGGATCGGCGATCTCGCCGAGGATGACGGCGGCGTAGGCCCTGCGCATTCCCGTGCCGGGCACGGCGCCTTCCGTCACGACGCCTGCCCTCCTCGCGCCGGGGAAGAGGGCCTCGTGCGCCTCTGCATCTCCCGGGCCGCCGAATAGGTCGTGCTGCGCGATTGCAGGGTGACGGAGGCTTTTCATCGTCCCGACGTCTCCGGGACCGCCGAGAAGATCGTGCTGGGTGATCTCCTCCTCCCCTTCGACCGCCCTTCGGGCTCCCCTTCTCCTGATATCCTCCGGGCCGCCGAAGGCGTCGTGCTGGGCGAGCCCCTCCTCCATGTCGCGGGCTCTTCCGCCTCCTGCCTCCCGGATATCCGCGGGTCCGCCGAAGGCATCGTGCTGCCTGATGCCTCCCCGGTGCCGGAGCGTCCTCTTCGTGGGCGGTATACCTTCGGGCCCGCCGAGGAGATCGACCTGTGTCAGCCCTTCCCCGGGTGCTTCCCGCGGAAGCCCGTACCCGGTCGCAGCATCACGACGTTCGAGGACGTCGATCAGCGGTTCGACCGCCGGCGTCCCGACCATGACGAGCGCGTTCGCCGCCCCTTCCCGGACGCCCTGTGCCGGGTCGGTGAGCGCCCGGATGAGGTGTTCCACCCCCCGCCACTCCCCGAGTGCCCCGAGGCTGAGGGCGGCCGTCCGGCGGGAGGCCGGATCGCCGCTCTGCAGCGCCTCGATCAGGCCGTCGATGTCCTGTCTCGATGCCAGGTGCCCGACATCGTACTGCTTCTCCCCTGCGGGAATATCCCTTCTCTGCATCACAATCACCTCAGGATGGGGCGATATAATCGTCCAGAAGTATAATAATATTGTGTATAAAAATCGCCATACGTTGTATTGAGAATCCGGCCTCTTCCAGGGTGGGGTGCGCGAAGACAGGCCGGTGAGAGCAGGTATTTTATCCGCGCAGAGCGAGGGGAGTATCATGCCGGAGGAGAAGAGAAAGGCGGAACTGAAGATCTCCGGGATGCACTGTGCGTCCTGTGCGCTCAACGTGGAACGCGCTCTCCAGGGCCGGGACGACGTCTACGACGCCCGGGTCAACCTCGCAAACGAGACCGCCGTCGTCGAGTACGACCCGGCGAAGACAACCCTCGCCGACCTTGAGAGGGCGGTCACTGACGCCGGCTACGAGGTCGTGAGGAACGAGGCCACCATCCGGATCGGCGGGATGGTCTGCGCCTCGTGCGCTCAGGTGATCGAGGCCTCGCTCGGCGACATCGACGGGGTCTACGATGCCCGGGTCAACCTCGCAAACGAGAACGCGCGGGTCGTCTACAACCCCGCGCTCGTTACGACATCGGATATCCGGGCCGCCGTCGAGGATGCCGGCTACCAGTATCTCGGGCTCGAAGAAGAGATCCCCGAGGATGTCGAGGCCCGGATGCGGGAAGAAGACCTCCGGGACAAGTTCCGGCGGTTTGTCGTCGGGTTCGCGGTGAGCATCCCGCTCTTCTTCTACATGCTCTTCGGGATGCCGGGGGCGGCCGCCCTTCCGGTCTCCATGAACCTCGTCATGCTCGTCGTCACCCTGCCGGTCTTCCTCTACGTCAGCGCCCCCATCTTCCGGGCAGCGGCCGCTGCGCTCCGGAACCGTGCGCTGACGATGGACGTCATGTACGCGATGGGGATCGGCGTCGCCTACGGCGCAAGCCTCCTCGGGACGTTTCAGATCGTCCTCACCCCGGACTTCAACTTCTACGAGACCGCGGTGATGCTCGCGGCGTTCCTGACCCTCGGGCGCTACCTCGAAGCCCGGGCGAAGGGGCGGACGTCCGAGGCCATCAAGAAACTGATAGGACTCCGCCCGAAGACCGCGACGGTGATCCGGGACGGCCGGGAGGTCGAGGTTCCGGTCGAGACCGTCGTCGTCGGCGACGTCATCCTGGTCAGGCCGGGCGAGAAGGTGCCGGTGGATGGGACGGTCGTCGGCGGCGAGAGTTCGGTGGACGAGTCGATGATCACCGGCGAACCCATCCCGGTCGATAAAGCAGAGGGCGACGAGGCCGTCGGCGGCACCCTGAACGTGAACGGCGTGCTTCAGGTCAGGGCCGAGAAGATCGGGAAGGATATGGTGCTCGCGCAGATCATCAGGCTCGTCCGGGACGCCCAGGGATCGAAGCCCCCGGTGGAGCGGATCGCCGATGTCGCGGTCTCCTACTTCATCCCGGTCGTCCTCGCGATCGCGGCCGGTGCCTTCCTGGTCTGGTACGTGGGGCTCAACTCCTCGCTCCTCTTTGCGCTCACGGTGCTGATCTCCATCCTGGTCGTCGCCTGCCCCTGTGCGCTCGGGCTCGCCACCCCGACCGCCGTGACCGTCGGGATCGGCCGGGGCGCCGAACTCGGGCTGCTGATAAGAAACGGCGAGGCGCTCGAGGTCTCGGAGAAGCTGACCGCGGTCGTCTTCGACAAGACCGGGACGCTCACGCGGGGGAAACCCGACGTCACCGATATCGTCGCGTTCGGGGTTCCGGAAGACCGGCTGCTGGCGGTCGCCGCGGCGGTCGAGAAGAACTCGCAGCACCCGCTCGCGGAGGCGGTCGTCCGGCGGGCGGAGAGTGCCGGGGTCAGCGTCCCGGCATCGGAGCGGTTCACGACCTTCGGCGGCCGGGGGGTCAGCGCCGTCGTGGAGGGGAAGGAGGTCCTTATCGGGAACCAGCCGTTCCTCATGGAGCGCGGCATCGCCGTCCCGCCGAAGGCCGGGATGCGGGTGGCCGCGTTTCAGGACGTGGGGAAGACCGCGGTCTTCGTCGCCATAGGCGGCGACCTCGCAGGCATCATCGCCATCGCCGATACCCTCAAGCCGACGACGCGGGTTGCCGTCGCGGAACTGAAACGGATGGGCCTCTCGGTGGTGATGATCACCGGCGACAACGAGCGGACGGCGAACGCCATCGCCCGCGAGGTCGGGATCACGGACGTCCATGCCGGGGTGCTGCCGCAGGAGAAGGCCGAGGAGGTCCGGGCCCTCCAGGTGCGGGGCGAGGTCGTGGCCTTCGTCGGCGACGGGATCAACGACGCCCCGGCGCTCGCCCAGGCGGACGTCGGGATCGCCATCGGGAGCGGAACCGACGTCGCCATCGAGAGCGGGGATATCGTCCTCATCCGCGACGATCTCGTCGACGCCGTCGCAGCCGTCGAACTCTCCCGGAAGGTGATGAGCCGGATCAAGCAGAACCTCTTCTGGGCGTTCGCCTACAACTCCGCCCTCATCCCCCTCGCGGCAGGCGTGCTCTACCCCTTCTTCGGCATCACCTTCCGGCCGGAGCTTGCGGCGCTCGCGATGGCCCTCTCGTCGGTGACGGTCGTATCGCTCTCCCTGCTGCTCAAGACTTATATACCTCCGGTGAAGAGAGGAATCCTGTCGGAGGTCGATACCTATGGCAGTTGATCCGGTATGCAAGATGGACGTCGACGAGGCGAGTGCGAAGTTCACGTCCGAGTATAAGGGGAAGACCTACTACTTCTGCGCCCCGGGCTGCAAGAAGCTCTTCGAGCGCGACCCCGAAGCGTACCTGAAGGGGTCGTAACATTTTTACCCCAAAAGGATCCCTGGATGGATCACAAAGCCCTTATACTCAAAGAATAATAGGATATTCTTGAATCCGGTCAAGGATTATTGTTATTTTTGATATAGCAGCATATGGTTTACGCCGCCGCGTGCCCACGGCATCTTTCAGAACCGGTAGACCGGCTGCCGCGTCCGTGCTCCCAGTCGTTCCTCTCCCGGATTAAGAGCGCTCGCGTCGTCGCAGACGCTCCGGAGGGTGGCGCTCGCGTTGTCGGCGAAGTGAACCGCCCAGGCCTCGGGTGTCCGGGGCTGAACCTCGCCGTGGGGGCCGTGGTGCGACATCACGATATGGAGGATGTGGCTAAATCGCGCGAGATCGACCCCGGCGGAGTACTTCATCAGCGCCGCCGCCCCGATCGCCGTATGCCCGACGAGCGTGTAGTCGGGGAGCGCGACGAACGAGAACCCCCGACGGCAGAAGCAGGATGCTTTGCCGACGTCGTGGAGGAGTGCTCCGGCGAGGAGGACGTCGGTATCCATCTGGGCCCGACAGACGCTGCCCGCGAGGTTCGCCGCAATTTCCGCGGTCTCGAGGGTGTGCTCCGCAAGGCCTCCCATATAGTCGTGGTGCCGGCGTTTGGCCGCGGGCACCTCGAAGAACCCGGGCGTATCGTTCATCACCCTCGAGACAAGGGAGAAGACGCCGGGATCTTCGATCTGGGCGGCCATACGCCCGAGTCCCCGGCGGACCGCGTCGTTGTCGGTGGGGGCATGGACAAACCAGGACGGATCGAGGAGGTCTCCCCGGATCGGGTCAGCCAGGTTCGCGATCCCGTCGTTCACGTTTACCTCGCAGGTGCCGTTGAACTCCTTCGCGTATCCCTGGATCCGGTAGACCTCGCCGGGCCGGATAGCACGGCAGAACGTCTCGATCTGCTCCACGCTGAGCTCGGGCGTCCCCCAGACCTTGCAGGTTCCCCGTCCGGTCTTATCGGAGATGGCAAGCTGGATGTACTTGCCGCCCCGCTTCTCCCGGAGTTCTGCAGCGTCCACCACGAAGGGCGCATCGACCTGCACGCCCCCATTGATCTCCTCCACGAATAGTGTCTTCTCAAACACCCTGATCAGTGCTCCTGCAAGAATCTGTTCGCCCGGAGAGCCTTAAAACCCGGCGGTTCGCTCTGGTGGGGAGAACCGTTCGGTCTCACGCAGAAAAAGAGAAATCCTTTCGGTAGTCTGGCACTCTCCTCACACCTATCGGTGTTCAAACGCCTGCCTGTAGGGCAGTCGCATTCCTGCGCCCCCGGATCCCCTCACCCGAACCGGAGGCGGATCATCCCGAGCAGCATCGCCTTCGCGTCCGAGGTCATCACCTTCGACTCGTCCCGGTTCTCCCAGGTGATCGGCACCTCCTCCACCCGGTAGCCGCTCCGGCGCAGCCGCCAGAGGAGTTCGACGTCGAACTCGAACCCGGTCGACCGGATTGAGGAGAGAACCTCTCTGAGTGCATCTTTCCGGAAGACTTTCGCGCCGCACTGGGTGTCGCGGTAACCGAGCCCGAAGAACGCCTTGACCATGAGGTTGAAGAGGCGGCTCTCGACCCGGCGCCGGAACCCCTGCCGCACGGGGAGAACCGAGCCCTCGACCCAGCGCGAGCCGATGGCGCCGTCGGCGGTTGCGAGACGGTCGAAGAGCCGCTCCATCTCGGATAGCGCGGTCGAGCCGTCCGCGTCCATGTAGCCGACGAAGGGTGTCTCCGCCGCCGCCATCCCGGCGACGACGCCTCCCCCTTTCCCGAGCCGGGCCGGAAACGCCAGGCACCGGATGGAGAGCGACGGGTGAGCCTCCGCGAACGTACCGACGATCTCTGCAGTGGCGTCGGTTCCGTCGCAGACGAAGACGAGTTTGCCTCGGAAACCCGAGACGTCCTCGAGGAGCGACCGGATCCGCCGCTCTTCGTTGTATGCGGGGATCACCAGGGTGCAGTCTGCCGGTCTCACGCCGCCGGCGCGTGTATCGTCTAGCATTCCAGTTTCGTGATGATGGTGTCGGCGAACTGTGCGGCGGCCTCGGGGCCGTTCGCGGTCACGACCTGCATATCGGCGACGACGGGGATCTCAAGGAGGTTTGCTCCCGCCTTCTTCATCTCCGCGACGGCCGCCGGGCTCCTGTATACCGTCGCATGACGCCCGGCGAGGATGCCCGCCCGTGCCAGCACGACCGGCGCGAGGCAGATGGCGGCGACGACCTTGCCCTGTTCGAAGAACGAGCGGACGAGATCCCGGAGCCGTTCGCTTCCCCAGAGATGCTCCTCGGAACCGCTGCCGCCCACGATCACGATCCCGACATAATCGTCGGGATCCGCGTCCTCAAACGTCATGGCCGCCTCCACGGTGCATCCCAGCATCCCCGTGCACGTGCCGGCGACAGTAGAGGCGAGATCGACGCCGATTCCCGCCTCTTCGAAGGTGTGTCTCGGGATCTCCAGTTCCTCGTCCCTGAACCGTTCAGGTGCAATCGCAAGCAAGAGTTTCATACGGGTCTTCTATCAAGGATTTGTTCATAAGCGTATTGATGGTTGTGGAGCGGGGTCGTGCCCCCGGAGAGAATGCCCGGGAACATCCGGGCCGTGTTTTGAAATAAGATTATTATAATAATTGCGCCATTGAAGTGCAGACCCCGCGCCGGCGTGAGACCTGAAGGCTCTGCCGGAGGTTCGGCCTTCGTTCGTATCGGGCCGTCCCCGGCACGGAGTAGAGGCCCGTTCCCGGGGTGGAGACAAGGAGAGGTAGACGATGCGACGCGGCACCTGTTTCTGGATCGTCCTGCTCTCGGCACTCGCGCTTGTCGTGGGTGCGGGGGCACAGACGGGAGATCCTGCGGTTATCTGGAACCGGACGTATGGAGGACCTGACACATACGACGCGGCCTACGCGGCCGTTCCCGACCCCGGCGGAACCGGGCTATTCCTTGCCGGGGAGACGGCGTCGTTCGGTGCGAAGACGGACGCCTGGGTGATCCGGCTCGCGCCGGACGGGGGCGAGGAGTGGAACAGAACATACGGCGGGGAGGAGGCCGACGCTGCGCATTCCATCATCAGAACCAATAGCAGCAACCTCCTCTTCGCCGGGAACCTCACCCTGGTCACGAACGGGACAGAGGCGGACACCGATGCCTGGCTCGTGGAGATAGACCCCTCCGGCGGCGAGGTCTGGAACCGGACGTACGGCGGCCCTGACGTCAACGCCACGGCCGCCGCGGTTATCGAGGCGGAGGACGGAGGCTACGTCTTCGTCGGCTCCATCACGCCGCGGGAAGGGAATGAATCATCGGCCTGGGCGGTCAGGGTAAACGAGGTGGGTGATGAGACCTGGAACCGGACGTTCGGCGGAGCCGGGGAGAATGCCGCGAACGCCGTCACCCGGATCCCCGGTGGGGACTTCGTCGTTGCCGGCAGCACCGGGTCCTCGGGAGCGGGCATGGCCGACGTCTGGGTGGTCCGGCTGGACGGATCCGGTAGCGAGGTCTGGAACAGGACGTTCGGCAGCCCCGACGACGATGCCGGTCGGGCGGTGATCAACACCTCTGAGGGCAACCTGCTCGTCGCCGGCACGTTCACGGAGCGGCCGGACAACACGACGGTCGATACCGACGCCCTCCTCATCAAGCTCACGCCCGACGGGGATATCGTCTGGAACTGGATCTACGGCGACTTCGGCGTGAACGAGACGGCGGCGGCCGTCATCGAGACTCCGGACGGCGGCTACCTCTTCGCCGGGGAGACGGCTTACCCCGGGGTGGACGATACCGACGCCTGGCTGGTCGCGACCGACGCCGACGGGGCGGTGGCGTGGAGCCGGACGTTCGGCGGTATAAACTCCGACGATGCGGCCGCATCGCTCATCGAGTCCGCACCGGGTGAGTTCGTCTTCGCAGGGATGTTCAACGCCACGGTGAGCGGAGGGACGGCGAATATGGATGCCTGGGCGGTGAAACTGGGGCCGGAGCCCACGCCGACGCCGACACCGACCGCTACCCCGACTGCTACCCCGACACCCGTGCCCACGGCGACACCTTCCAAGCCCTCGAAAGCACCGATAATCTCCCAGAAACCCCCGGTACCAACCGAAACGATGACTGCCGCCCCGTCACCGGCTATGACGGTTCCGACGGGAACCACCTCACCGTCTCCGACAGCGGCTCCTACGGCGCCCTCCTCGCCCGGACCCACCTGGACGACGACGCCCACGGCCGCGCCGACGGTGACGGGCGCACCGTCACCGACCATGACGGCCGGGCCGTCTCCGACCATGACGCCGGTCGGCAACGACGACGATGACGATGATGACAATGACGACGGCAATAACCAGACCGGCGGCGCGGCAAACGAATCGCTCTCGGGGACGGTCTGGTTCGACCTGAACGGTGACGGCGCCCGCGATCCCGGCGAGCCGGGTATCCCCGAGATCAGCGTGCGGCTGATCGGCCAGCGAACCATGATGGACTATACCACCACCGGCCCGGACGGGTCATACCGGTTTGGGGCCATCCCCTCCATCGGTTACGCCGGTGTTGAGTTCATTCTCCCGGACGGGTATTCCTGCACCGTCCCGGGCCTGGACAACCATGCCGCACCTCTCGGCACGGACGTGATATTCGCCGAAGGCGGGGTCGACAGGCAGACCCTGGATGCGGGGCTCGTCGGAGATCTCCTGCCCGGAACCCCGGCAGCGTCCTACGGGTGGGTGCTCGGGACGGTCTGGAGCGACGATAGCCGGGACGGTATCAACGACGAGGCCTACGGCCTGACGGACGTCGAGGTCCGCCTCCTGGACGCGGGCGGGAACGTGGCGGGATCGACCCGAACCAGGTATCACGACAGTCACTTCTCCATGTATCTCTTCGGCCCGCTCCCGCCCGGGGAATACTCCGTCGCGTTCACTGCGCCGGAAGGTTACGTCTTCACGAGTCCCGGCCGGGACAGCTACGCCGACCCCTCGACCGGGGCGACCGGCCCGTTTACGGTCGGCGGGGGGGAAGCGGTCGTCAGGGGTGCGGGGCTGTTCCTCTCCCCCGCCCCGATCCCCTCGCCCGGTGAGCCGGAGATTAAGCCCTCAGTTGAGAACGGGACGGACGATGAGCAGGAGCAGCGGGACGATGTGGCTGATGGCGAGGACTCTGAGCCGGGCGGGCCGGCCGTGACCGACGGCCCGGAGGCTCCGGTGAACGAGACCGCCGACGACGGCGATGCCGCCGGCGAGCGGGAACCCGTGTGGAAGATCGGTGACGATTGGGACGAGGTTAGAGACAACGACGACCGGAAAGAGATTAAAGACGATGACCGGGAGAAAGCGGATGAGGTGGGAGAGAGCGACCGGCGTGACGACGGCAGGGACGAGGATGATTGATCGGGAGGAGTAAAGCGGCGTTCGGCAGAGGCGGTGCGCGCTCATTCTATGGTTTTCTGACCGGCACGGCTTCCTGCTCACCATCGGTTCGGGTCATGGAGGTCCGGGCATTCTCTGTTTTCATGGCGATAACAGCGCGGATTGGTCGGCCGAACCCGGGGACGCCCGACGCATCTCTTCCGGATTAATAAAAATATTAATATAATATAATGCCTATCAGAGACCGAACCCCGGGGCCGGTAACGGATCGGAAAAAATCCCGACCCTGCAGGCTACCAGAAAGCGGTGCCGGGAGGCATTGCGACTGCATCACCGGGGTTACACGCCCGGAGCGTCCGGGCAGACGAGGTGAACCGAGTGAGATACATCAGCGTTCTTGCAGCAGTCATCGTATCAGCGTTCGTATTCGGTTCGATCGCAGGCGCCGTCGTCACGGCGGAGCCCGGATCGGGTGCAGTGTATGAGAGAACCGTCGGCACGATCGGGGGCACGATCTTTTTAGATGCCGACGCGAACGGCGTCCAGAACCCCGGCGAGTGGGGGCTGAGCGGCGTCGTCGTCCACCTCCTCGACGCCGCGGGGGAGCGGGTTGCAACGGCGGAGACGTTCGCCCACGCCTGTGAGGGGCTTTATATCTTCAGCGGCGTCACCCCGGGGAACTACACCGTCGAGGTCGTCCCGCCGGAGGGCTATGGTTTCACCGTCCCCGGCATGGGGGCTCCCGGGGAGACGGCGAGCACCGTCGATGCTGCGAACGGCACGACGACCGCCATCGACCTGACAGAAGAGATGGTTCAGATGATGGATCTCGTCGTCAGGGATGCCGGCCTGGTGCCGGCCGCTGCCTGACGGCGATCAAACATTTTTTTACTGGTGTTCCGCGACGTGTTTCCGGAGCATCGTTCCGGGTTTGTAGCGGTCGGCGATCTCGAGCGCCGTCTTCCGGAGAGCCGCGTGCTCCACGATGCACGACTCCGGCGGAGCCGCGTTCCGAAGGATCTGGGAGGTGTTCTCGGTTATCTGGATGAGCTCCGTTGCTATCAGGGCGTTGAGCCAGACGAGGTCGCGGAGCATCTCTTTCATTTCTTCGTCCTGGTGCATGGATACAAATGGGCGGTGCTTCCACATCAATCGTGCCGAACCGGCCGCGGCAGAACAGAAGGGTTGATTGACCCCGCCGGGAAATACTTCAGGAGATTATGGGTATGCAGTTTCTGGAGTTCGCTCAAGTCTGCGAGCACCTTGAAGGGACCCCCGGGCGCCTCGATATGATCGAGCAGGTCGCCGCCGTTCTTCCCCGGCTCGACGACGAGGAGCTCCCCGTCTTCGTCCGGTTCGTCATGGGCAGGGTCTTTCCCGACTGGAGCACCAAAAAACTCGGCGTGGGCCCGAACCTTCTCTACGACGCCGTGGCCTACGTCGTCGGGACGAAGCGGGAGACCGTCCGCGAGGCGATCAACACGACCGGGGACGTGGGTCTCGCCGTCGAGGGGCTCCTTGCACGGAAGGAGCAGACATCGTTCTTCATCCAGGAACTCGACCTCCTCGACGTCTACCGGGAACTCGAGCGGATGGCGGCCGCCGAAGGACAGCGGTCGCAGCGGGAGAAACTCCGCGTGGCGCAGGGCCTCTTCGGGAACGCCCGGCCGCTCGAGGGGCGATACCTCGCGCGGCTGATGCTCGAGGAGCTCCGGATCGGGATGGGGGAAGGGAACGTCCGCGACGCCGTCGCGAAGGCGTTCGAGCTTGACGTCCGCCTGGTCGAGCATGCCCACCAGGCGCTGAACGATCTCGGGGAGGTCGCCCTCCTTGCCCGGCGCGACCCCGACGCGCTCTCCGGTGTGACGATCGAGCCGTTCCGGCCGGTGAAGATGATGCTCGCGCAGGCGGGAACCATCGCCGCCCAGATTGAGGATCACGGCGAGGTGGCGGTCGAGTACAAGTACGACGGGAGCCGGTTCCAGTTCCACAAGGTGGGCGATGTCTGCCGGATCTACTCGCGGAGACTGGAGGACGTCACGGAGAGCCTCCCCGACATCGCGAACCTCCTCCTGGAGGCGACCGACCACGACGTCATTCTGGACGGGGAAGCGGTCGCCGTCCGCGACGGGAAGCCCATGCCGTTCCAGTACGTGATCCGGCGGTTCCGGCGCAAGCACGAGGTGGACTCGATGATGGAGAAGATCGAGCTCGTGCCGATGGTCTTCGATATCCTCTACCTGGACGGCGAGACGCTGATGGATCGCCCCCTCGCGGAGCGGCGGAAAGCCCTCGACGAAGTGCTCGGCGCACACGTCGCTCCGCAGTTCCCGGCCACCGACGCGGCCGCGGCGGAGGCGATCTACGCCGAAGCCCTCGACCTCGGGCACGAGGGCGTGATGGTGAAGGTTCTCGACTCGCCCTACACTCCCGGCGTCCGGGGCCGCCTCTGGGTGAAGGTCAAACCCGGCGTCGAGACGCTCGACCTCGTGGTCGTGGGGGCGGAGTGGGGCGAGGGCCGGAGGGCCGGGACGTTCGGCTCGTTCCTGCTCGCGGTGCAGGATCAGGGGCGGCTCCTCCCGGTCGGGAAGGTTGCGACCGGGATCACGGACGAGGTGCTGGCCGACCTTTACGCCCTCTTCAAGGATAAGGTGATTGCCCGCTCCGGAAAAGAGGTCACGCTCGAGCCGGAGGTGGTCTTCGAGGTGGGCTACTCCGAGATCCAGACGAGCCCGAACTACGAGAGCGGTTACGCGCTCCGGTTCCCGCGGTTCGTCAGGGTGCGCGAGGACAAGAGCGTCGACGAGGCCGAGACCCTTGAAGCGCTCGTCGAGCGCTACGCCCGGCAGAAGAATGGACTGGGGTCTCTTTAAAAATCGCTTTTGCTGCACCCTCTCCTGTTTATTCCAGATGGTCGCAGTCCTGAGGCACTCCGGGGCACGGCTTTCCACCGGCTTCGCACCTTCGGTGCTCTAGCTCCGGTTCTCGAAGACCTCCGGCCTTCTCGAACTCCTGTCCTAAGGACAGTCGTTCTCCGAACCATCGCTTATCGCCATGACTGCCCCCGCCCCTGGGGAGGGGTGCGACGGGTCGTAGAGTGCGACTGCCGGAACGGCAGGAGCATGAGCACCGAAGGTGCGGAGGAGGAGCGCGAAGTGCGGGCGGGGTGGGGTCGATGATATCTGCGATCCTGGCGAGTTGGAGACAGGGGAGGGGGAGACCCCCTTCCCACCTGACGGTGGTCGAGCTCTGCTCCTTCGGAGCATCGCACTCCCCGTCTGTCCCTCCCCCCATGGCGATATCCCCACGGTCCACTGCAAGGGACATGCTGAGAAAAGACCGATCCCGGGGGCAAGCGGAGTTCTGCACCCCCACCTCCAGGAAGGGGTGACTAGATTAAGGCTTCAGAAGGCCCTAAAACTCAAACAACGTCTTCTGCGTCGTGAGTTCCGGGATGAGCCTGCTGTGGGGCTGCCAGTGGGTGAACCCGATCCGCCGGGAGGCAACGTCGATTGCCTGGCGAAGATCGGCGCACGGGGTCTTCTCGCCCTGCATGGCGTTCCGCGTCGCCTCCCGCACGACCCAGGTGCCGAGCGGCGCCCAGTACTCGCCGGTGACGTTTCGAAGGACGAGCACCCGTGCCGAGCGGCGCACGCTCTCCAGATACTCCGCGACCGCGAGGCGCGCCGAGTAGTACGCCCCCGCGATCGGGGAGTAGCCGGACTTGGTGAGCCCTTCGCCGTCCACGGCGATCGTCTCGTTCCCGCCGCCCCAGAGCGACTGTTTTCCCCAGACCTCGATCATCTCGAACTTCCAGTCCCCGGGGACGAGGAGGCAGACGATCTGGTTGCCGTAGAGTCCGCCGGAGAAGACCTCTATCCCGGAGAGCGGAGGGTAGCGGACGATCTTCTTCTTCAGTTGCTTTGAGACGGTGTCGTCGACCGCCGTGATCGCCCACCGGGTGGGGACGACCCGCCGCTTCTTCTCGCTCCCGAGAAGCCCGGCGGTGAGGAGCTGGGTGATCCGGTAGACGTCGGTGCCCGAGGCGTTGAGGATCTCGCAGGCGTCGGTCGCGGAGAGATCGGTGTCCGACGTCGCCCGGTCGACCGCCCGGTCAACCCGGGCGTTCCCGAGGACGTCCATCTTTTTGATGGCGCCGGTGAGCCCGACCGGGGCGATCGTCCCGTCGAACCGGAGGTCGAAGGCGACGGGTTTCGTGAACCGGACTTCCACGTCGAGCGGCAGGCTCGAGAGCGCGATCTCCTGGATGTTCCCGGAGAGATTCTTCGCCTCGCCGGCACCGCGGATCGTCCGGGCCCGGAGCCCCACGATGTCCTCGATCCCGAGCCCCTGCGCCACCCAGTCCGGCGGATGGTCGGCGTCGTCGATCATCAGCGGGCCGCCCGCGACCTTCGGGTAGCCGTAACTCCCCACAAAGACCGACGGCGCTGCTCCCTGGTAATGGTCGCTCTGCCGGACCGGGAGTTGCGCATAGAACCTGCTCATGATAGGGCAGCGTTCGAGCCCGCAGAACCCCCTTCCCTTACACTCGGCGCATCGCATGCTCATCCTCCACGAAGGTCGAGGACGACCCGCACTCTCCCTGCGAGGACGCGGAGCGTCTCCTCGACCCACTCCTCCCATGAAGCGGTCTCGAGATCCCGGACGGCCGCAAGTTCCCGCCCGACGTCGTCGTCGCGGCCGTCCAGAACCTCGACCACTACCGACCCGGGCGCGTACCCGGGTGTCACGATGGCGTCGGCGTCCCCGTCGACCACGCCGAAGACCGGGATGCCGGAGTGCGAGCAGATGTGCCCGCAGACGGCCGTGGTATCGTCGCCGACGGCAAGGACGCCGGAGATATCCTCCCCGATCTCGCGGTAGAGGGTATGGCCGCAGTGGTCTATGACCGCGACCCGGCCCCCGCGGCGGGCGCGCTTGCCCTGCCGGGGCGAAACCTTCCGCACCGGCCCGCTCTTGCACCAGGCTTTCCGGATATCGGGAAGACCCGCGCGGAGGAGTTTCTCAAACCCGTGCGGTTTCGGATCGAGCCCCGAGACTGCCCGGAGCGTCCCGTTCTCGCTCGCGAGGACGACCGTCTCCGCCGTCGCGATTCCGATGACAAACCCGTTCACGAAGACCGCCTCCCCGGGCAGGCACCCACGAACCTCCCGCACGCCTTCCCGCCGGGCGGCGTCGCTCTCTATAGAGACGAGGGCGTAACCCGTCAGCCGTGCGATCTCCTCAGCGAGCGTGCTGTCCCCGCGGTTCCAGCAGTAGACGGTGCCGCTCGAGGTCTCGACGTGGACGAGCCCCGGGAGCCTGCCGGCGACAAGTTCGCCGAATATCCGCCCGGACTCCGGGGTCTTTCCCCGGTTGACCAGGCATGCACGCTCCGAGATGCCCCCGAGCACCACGCTCGGCCGCTCGTCCGTGCAGACGACCGGGAGCCCCGACTCCTCGGCGGCCGTCCGGGCCATCACCCCCGCGACCAGCACCCGCCGGGGCGAGAGCAGATCGATCAGCCGCCCGACGTCGCCGGCATCGAAGGCCTCGGGGCCGTGCACCACCATGACGATGTCCGCCGTCGGGGAGGTCATACCCTGATCTTAGGTCTTCGAGGACTATCAGGTTACCTCTGCGGGCTTGCGGATGATGGGTGAGAAGGCCCCGTCCATAAGGGTGGGATGGTGTTCAACTATCCCGACGAGTTCTGGATTGGGAGGTAGGGGATCAGGGAACTCGCGAGTTTCGCGATATCCATCGACTGCATGACGACCTTGCCCGGCCCGGTCAGCGTCGTCAGGAAGAGTCCTTCGCCGCCGAAGAAGACGGTCTTCACGCCGCCGGCAACCTGGATGCTGTAATCGACGGTGCTCTCGAACCCGACGACGAGGCCCGTCTCGACCTTGACCACCTCGCCCGGCGCAAGCGTCATCTCCATGATGTCGCCGCAGCAGTGAAGGAACGCCTTCCCGCTGCCGGAGAGCCTCTGGAGGATGAACCCCTCGCCGCCGAACACGCCCGACCGGAGTTTCTTCGTGAACGCGATGTCGAGGTCGATGCCCTGTTCGGAGCAGAGGAACGCGTCTTTCTGGGCGATGAACTCGTTCCCGTTCAGGTCGAGGGTGAAGATCTTTCCCGGGACGTTCCCGGCGAACGAGACGAACCCCTCTCCCCCCTGTGGGGTGAACTCGGTCATGAAGAGCCCTTCGCCGGTCATCATCCGCTTGAGCCCTTTGAAGAGCCCGCCCTTCATGTTGGTGGTCATCTGCATATTCCCGCTCATGTTGACCATGGCGCCGGCCTCGGCGCAGGCTTTCTCGCCGGGGGCGAGGCGGAGTTTCACCATCTGGAGGTTGTCTCCGGTGATCTCGTATTGCATACCGGAATATCTTCCGTTTTGGGTAATTGGTCTTTTCTCTTTGGTCACGGGACGCCTGCGGCAGTTTTTTGGGAACTACGGAGCGGACGGCTTAATAGCGATCGATGCCGTAACGATCGTTATGCGGAACGGATTGTCTATCATCCGCTTCATCGACGTTCCGGCCGGTGAGGTGGCAACATGAGGATGATCGCTACCATCCTGCTCATCTTTGCCGTTTTAGCTGCTGCCGCCGCCACGCCGCCCGACGCCGACGCACCGGGAAGCGTGCTCGAGACGCTCGAATCGATCCGGGAGGTTGTCGGGGAGCTCGCGCAGACCGGTGCCGACCTGCTCTCGTTCGCCCGCGACGTCCTCGGGTGGCTCGAAACGGGGATCGGGTATCTCGAACGCCTGATGAACCTGGCGGAGTCGGGGATGGGTTTCGTGAACGAGACCGTCGAACGGGTTGCATCTTCCCCCTGAGTTCCGGGCGGGGAATTCGTCTGCACCCTGCCGCCGGTGCAGGTTTTTCTTCTTTCTTGTGCTGTAGTCCGACGCAGAATCGCAAAGTATATCATCTGGAAAAATAATTTCTCCGCGTGACATCCGATCGCGGGACTCATGCCGCGGTGTACCCCGACGATGCGCCTATCGGGGATGCGTATCTCACGCACGAGGCCGTCCAGGCCATCCTCGAGCGGCAGAAGAATCTTTGCGCCGGGTGCAGCGTCTCGCTCGACGCCGGATCGACGCACTTCGATCTCTGGCGGCCGGCGATCTGCGGCGGGCCCCGTACGCTCGGGAACCTGGCAGCCCTCTGCCCCTCCTGCCACCGGAACCATATGCGCCGGATCCGGGAGGAGTTCGCCGACCATAAGAATAAGTAACTCTCAGAACCCATCACCGATTATCATGCCCTGCAGAAAGAGTGTACCGCAGACGGAATCATGGCGTTCGACGGCCATGCGGACGGCAAGCGATCTTGCAGAGCGGGTAGCGCTCCCCTCGTCGCCCCATCACGAATGGCGCTCCTGCACGATGCGGGTGGCGAGCGACGTCTTCACCCCCGGGACGGCAGCCAACTTCGCGGTCACGCTCGCGGTGACGACCCTGGTGATCCCCCGAATCCCGAGCCGGGCGCTCGCGATCGCCGCCGGGTTCGCCGTCAGTTCGGCCCTGCGCTGATACCCTTACCGTTTTTTCTTCCGTCTTGCCGGGACGAGGCATCCCCACGCGCTCCCGATGAGGTCTTCCCTCCCGGCGGCGCGGAGCCCTTCGCAGACGAGCCCGTAGTTCTCCGGGTCGCGGTAGTGCATGAGCGCCCGCTGAACCCTCTTCTCCCGGCCTTTCGGGACGTAGACCTCCTCGAGGGTGAAGGGGTCGAGCCCGGTGTGGTAGATGGTCGTCGAGATGCTCATCGGAGTCGGCGTGAAGTCCTGAACCTGCTCGGTGTAGAGGCCGGTGTCCCGGAGATACTCGGCGAGTTCGACCATATCGGCGATCCGGCAGCCGGGATGGCCGGACATCAGGTAGGGAACGAGATACTGCCGCTTCTTCTTTCCTTCCTGGAGGGCCTCGAACCGTTCGCGGAAGGCGTCAAAGGCCTCTCGTGAGGGCTTTCCCATAGAGGCGAGGACCCGTTTCGAGACGTGTTCGGGTGCGACCTTGAGGTGCCCGGAGACGTGGTGGGTAGAGACCTCCGAGAGGTACTCCCGGTCATCCGGACTGATTAAGTCGTAGCGGATGCCCGATGCGATGAAGACCCGTTTGACCCCCGGTATCTCCCGGATGCGCCGGAGCAGGCTGACCTGCTCCTCGTGGCTCCGGTCGAGTGCGGGGCAGTCGATGCAGCGGCGGTCGGGGCAGGTGCCGGCGGTCTCCCACCGGCTGCAGTGGATGCCGTACATGTTCGCAGTCGGCCCCCCGACGTCCTGGACGACCCCGGTGAACTCCGGCATCTTTGCCATCCGCTCCACCTCGCGGACGATCGAGTCCGCGCTCCGGCTCTGGATGATCCGGCCCTGGTGGTGGGTGAGGGCGCAGAACGAGCAGGCGCCGAAACACCCCCGGTGGGTGACGACCGAGAACCTGACGGGTTCGAGGGCGGGTATGGGTTCGGTGTAGGAGGGGTGGGCTCTCCGCGTGTAGGGGAGTTCGTAGACCCGGTCGAGTTCGTCGCCCGAGAGCGGCATCGCCGGCGGGTTCTGGACGACGACGGTCTTTGGGTGCGGCTGGGCCACGGGCCTGCCCCGGAGAGGATCCTGCTCGGCGTAGTGCATCGCGAACGCCTTTGCGTAAGCATACCGGTCATCTTTCACCTCTGGGTAGCCGGGGAGGACGACGTAGCCGGACTGATCCATCCCCCGCCAGACCTTCTTCTCGACGCGGTAGGCGGTGCCGGGGACCTCGGTGAGGGCTCTTGCGGTCTCTCCGGCCGCGAGGCGGTCGGCGATCGCGACCACCTGGCGCTCGCCCATCCCGAAGACCAGGAGGTCGGCGGGGGCGTCGGCGAGGATGGACTGCCGGACGGCGTCTGACCAGTAGTCGTAGTGGGCGAACCGCCGGAGGCTCGCCTCGATCCCGCCGATGACGATCGGTGTCTCCGGGAAGAGGGCGTGGATGCGGTCGGTATAGACCAGGGTCGCCCGGTCGGGCCGGAGAAGCCTCCCCCCCGGCGAGTAGACGTCCGAGTGCCGGCGCTTGAGGTTCGGCGTGAAGGCGTTCACCAGTGAGTCGACGTTTCCCGCCGAGACCGAGAAGAAGAGCCGGGGCTCGCCGAGACGTCGGAGGTCGTCGCCGCTCTTCCAGTCGGGCTGGGCGATGACGCCGACCGTGTAGCCGGCGTCGACGAGAACCCGGCCAAGGAGCGCTGTCCCAAAGGAGGGATGGTCGACGTAGGCGTCGCCGGTGACGAGGATGATGTCGAACCGGTCGATGCCGAGCCGTTCCGCCTCCGCGACCGTCATCGGGAGGTATTCCGGCTGCCCGGTCATGGGAGCGTCCGGTCGAAGACCGGGAGGTTGACGCCGGTCTTCTCGTCGGGGAGCCGTTTTGCGGTGATGCCGACGAACTCCGTGACGATCGCTTCGATCACCAGGTAGACCTCCGCCTTCTCCCGGAGGCACCCGGCAAGCGACCGTATCCCCTTCCCTGCCGCCGTATGGAGGTGGATGGACGGCCCGTCCTCCCCGGGGTAGATGGTCGCGAACCCGAGGAGTTCCCAGCCCCCGAATATCTCTTCGCCCCGCGGTGCCGGTGGGATGACCGGCTCTTTCGGCCCCGTCACGATCGTTGCCGACCGGACGGCGCCGAGGAACTGGATCGTGCCGCACCTGATGTTCATCGCCGTGACGAACCGCTGGATCTCCCGAAGAAAGTCCTCCCCGTCGTCGATCCGGACGGTGAAGACCCTGCCGACCTGTCCTTCCGAGTACTGCATGGACTCAACTCTCCTGATATGATGGTGTCGCCTGATATTATTAGTGCCTGACCCGCTGCGTATACGGGCAGTTATATACCCGGCCTGCGATGATCCAGTGTCCTGCGGGCGATAGAGAGGTGTGGCAGCGGTGGTCTGGTTCCGGGAGGTCGAGTACATGCGGGGGTTTGCCGCCCTCGCCGTGATCGCCGTCCATGTCTCGATGAACTACACCCGGATCCCCGCCGTGAACCCGCTCGCCCTCCTCGACGTCTTCATCTATATCGCCGCCCATTTTGCCGTGCCCGTCTTCATCTTCGTCTCCGGGTGGGTGCTCGCGGCGCGGTATGCGGGCGACTACTCGCCCGGTGAGTTCTACCGCCGCCGGGCGAAGACGATCCTTCCCCCCTACCTCTTCTTCACCGCGTTCTACCTCCTGGTCGCGGTCGAGGCGACGATTGGGTTCGCGGGGGTGCCTTCTCCGGAGAGGGTGGCAGAAGCCCTCCTCCTCGGGAACGCGGCCTACCACCTCTGGTTCTTCGTGCTGATCATCCAGCTCTACCTTCTCTTCCCGCTCATCGTGCGGGGCTACGACCGGATCGACCGGGTCGGTGCGGGGCTCTTCCTCCTCCTTGCCCTCTTCATCGTCCAGATCCTCTGGAACGCGGGCGCCCACCTCGCGGGAGCGTTCGCGGGTCCGGAGTGGTACACAGCCCTGATCCGCCTCTTTCCGTCGCACCTCCTCTACTTCGTCCTCGGCATCCACGCTGCCCGGCATACTGATGACTGCCGCTCGGCCCTCCGGTCGATCCCGCCGGGGTGGGTTCTCGCCGCGGCCGGTGCGGGCGCTCTCCTCCTCGGCGGGATCTGGATCGCGAGCGTGATCCATTACGGGAGCCTCGCGGGCACGACGCTCGCGGTCTTCTGCATCTACCGGATCCTGGAGCCGCTCTACTACGTCCCGGTCATCGCGGTGCTCGTCCTCGCGGCCTGGCGGCTGGAGGAGACGGCCGGCCGCCCGGCGGCTGCCACCCGGTCATTCGGGGAGCACTCCTACGGGATCTACCTCGTCCACCCGCTCGTCATCGCCGCCGCTGCGAGTCTCTGGGCCTCGCTTACGGGGCTCGCGTGGGCGGACTGGCCGACCTACCCGGTGGTCTTCATCGCGGCGGTGCTCGGGAGTTATGCGGGCGTGCGGCTCCTCTCCGGCGTTCCGTACGCGGGGTGGCTGCTCGGGGAGTCGCGGGTGCGGCGAGAACCGCTGCAATGAAGAGTGTGCCGTTAATCCGACACCGTCGGGACGGCCGATAATCTATAAACAAGATGAAGCCCCCCAGGGGGTGCAAAAGGAGATGAACAGAATGGCACAGGAACTCCAGAAGAGCGAAGAGCCGGCCCGGGAAGAGCGGAACCCCACCCGGATCACGGCGGAGCCCGGAAAGCAGGATATGTTCGTCGTCCGGGAGTTCGACGCCCCGCGAGAACTGGTCTTCCGGGCCCACACCGATCCGGAACTCTTCAAGCAGTGGATCGGCCCGCGGGGTCTCACTACGAGGATAGAGACGTTCGAGCCGCGGAACGGGGGCCGCTGGAGGTACGTCCAGACGGACGAGGAGGGGAACGAGTACGGGTTCCATGGGGTGAACCACGATCTGACGCCGCCCGAGCGGATCATCCAGACCTTCGAGTTCGAGGGGCTCCCGGAGTCCGGGCACGTCGCCCTGGATGTGGCGAAGTTCGAGGAACTGCCCGGCAACCGGACGAAGTTTACCGGCCAGTCGGTCTTCCTCTCGGTTGAAGACCGCGACGGGATGATGGAGTCCGATATGGAGGCAGGCATGAAGGATTCCTATTCACGGCTGGACGAACTCCTGGAGAGGCTGCAGAAGTAGGGTTGTCGGGTGCGACGGGGATGAACGGCAGGAGGTACACCTGCGGTCCGCTCACCCTTCCCGGTACGGGTTGACGACTGTGATTCCGGGGATGCGCTGGAGGTGCGCGTCTTCGGTGATTATCGTGCCGATCCGGGACTCGATCATCGTTGCGACGAGGAGCGCATCCCAGAAGTGGACGTTGTGCCTGTCACGGATCTCGTGGGCGGAGAGGATGGTTTCGCTGCTGTAGGCGACAACGTTCCAGCCTTCGAAGTCCTGGATGTCCCGGATGAATCGTTGCACGTCTTCCGTCGGCATCGGGTTCTCGACCTTCTCGGTCACGACCACCGAGAACTCCGCGAGGTTCTGTACCGAGACCGAGTAGCGCATCTCCGACTCCCAGCACGCCGTAACGAGATCCTTCGATATGGGCCGCTTCTCAGGTGCGTCCGCGTCGAAGAGGTAGACGAGGATGTTCGTGTCGATGAGCGGCGGGCTACCGGTCATACAGGTCCTTCCTCGACGTATACTTCCGTGCCCCAAGATGGTACGCCTTTTTGGTCAGTTCGAGAGCGTCCTGTGCAACCTCCTCCTGCGTCTTCTCCCGGATCCAGATCTTCATCGCTTCGGTCGCCGCTTCGCCGAGCGCTCCCTTCCGCTTCCCGAGGATCTTCTCGACCAGCCTCCGGAAGTCCTGCTCCGTTCCGTCATCGATGCTCAGGGTGATCGTGCCCATGGATATACGTAGATGGTTGAAATATTTAAATGTTTGAGGGATGTATGTGGATATGCTGGCCGGGGGATGAATCTGGTGTTGCATGCCAGATGAATTAGTCCCAGGAGTGAGTGCTTATGCTATTCGTTGACATCTATTCTGATTTTGTTTGCTTATAGTAAAATGGAATATTCACTCAAAAAGTTCAGGTGTCTATTTTTATATACTCGAATGGGTTATTGCTCATTGTCTGGTGGAATAATTATGGCAAAGGAAAGGATTAACAACCCAAAAACACATGCAGATTTCCGCATTCGGCAAAGGACTACCAATAAGGGAAAAAAAGGGCAGATTATGGGTAGATACCATAAGGACTAGGTGTTGGCATGGCTACTCGAAGGAAAAAGGATCCCTTTGACTTAGAACCAATTAAGTTACCTAAACTCACCTTGCCGAAAACTCCGAAGATTAAAGAGCCGGTGTTGCCAAAGATCACCTGGGAGGGCTTGGGTTTTACAGGATTAAACACCATTGATCAATTCGATGAGAAGAAAAAACGCGTACCTATCCCTCAAAGTATTAAAACGGAAATTCTGCTTAGGTGCAAGGGGAAATGTGAGAAATGCCATACCTCTTTGAAGGGTCTGAAACCCGACATTCACCATAAAAATCGGGATCCGGCAGATAATCGAAAAGTGAATCTACTTGTTGTATGCCCCAACTGCCATAGAAAACTGCACACGAAATAACATTCTTTTAATACCCTTTTTGGAACATCGAGGGTGCGAGTAGATCCCTTGCCTTCTGGCTAAGTGGCTCAGGCTGTCATCATATTTAGCCCGTGCTACAATATCACCAGCGAACCAGGATGTCTGTATTCCGGTGCGAGTGTCCGGACACCCCATGGGGCAAGGGCAGAGGTGATATTATGAAGAGTAAATCGAAAAATAAACGCGATAGCCTGATATTGCACATCACAATCTCACGGGAAGTATACGATTGCCTGCATGAAAACGCGAGAAACATCTCCCGATTCATCGATAGCCTCGTCCGGAATATCCTCTCCGGAAAGAACCTTATAGAAGCAAAGTTTCGCAAAAACGGTGATGGGCTCGCTGAGATTCGAACTCAGGACCTCCGCCATGTCAAGGCGACGTCATAACCAGCTAGACCACGAGCCCGTGTCTGCCCGACGATCCATAAGGTTGGTGCTCCGGGTATAAAATTATTGCCACGCGCCGAAAACCGCCCCGTCCCGGCTCCGCCGCATCGGGGGCCGGCACGCGGCAAAAAGGGGGGTGGGGGTGATCGGACGGATCAGATCTCGGCGTGCTTTGCCGTGTGGATGCCGTCGATCTTCTTGATCTCGTCCATCGCGTCGGCCGGCACCGCAGAATCGACGGTGAGAACCATCAGGGCCTCTTCGCCGGGCTTGTGGCGGCCGACCTGCATCCCCGCGATGTTCACGTTCGCGCGGCCGAGGATCGTCGCGGCCTTGCCGATGACGCCCGGCTTGTCGGTGTGGCGGGAGATGACCACGTGGCCGGTCGGGGTCAGGTCGGTCATGTAGCCGCCGATGCTCACGATCCGCGCGCGGTTCGGGCCCGAGACGCTCCCGCTTACCGTCTCCGTCATCGTATCGGTCTTCGCGATGATGGTGATGATGTTCTTGAACCCCTGCGCCTCCTCGGTCGTCGTCTCGCTCATCCGGATGCCGCGCTCCTTCGCGACGAACTCCGCGTTCACGATGTTGACCGGCACCTGGAGGATCGGGTCGAGCATGCCTTTTAAGATCACGCGGGTGACGAACTTGGTATTCGGCAGTTGAGCAGCCTCGCCGCCGTAGGTGACCTCGATCGACTCGAGCCGCCCTTCGGTGAGCTGGATGAGGAGCCTGCCCATCTTCTGCGCGAGCATTGCGTAGGGCTCGACCAGCGCCTGCTGCTCCGCCGGGATCATCGGTGCGTTCACCACGTACTTCGCCGCGCCGCCGGAGAGGACGCTGATGCACTGGTTCGCGACCGAGATCGCGACGTTCTTCTGCGCCTCGACCGTGCTCGCCCCGAGGTGCGGGGTGACGATCACCTTATCGAGCCCGAGGAGCGGTGAGTCCGTCGGCGGCTCGTTCTCGAAGACGTCCAGCGCCGCACCGGCGACCTTTCCGCTCGCGACCGCGTCTGCGAGGGCCGCTTCGTCGATGATCCCGCCGCGGGCGCAGTTGATCAGCCGGACACCGTCCTTCATCGTCGCGATCGTCTCGGTGTTAATAACGTGGCGCGTCTCCTTGATCAGCGGCGTGTGGACGGTGATGACGTCGGCTCTCCGGAAGAGTTCGTCGAGCGGCACCATCTCCACGCCGAGGCTTGCCGCCTTCTCCTTCGTGATGAACGGGTCGTAGGCGATGCACTTCATCGCCATCGCCTGTGCCCGCTTCGCCACCTCGTGCCCGATACGCCCGAATCCCACGATACCGAGAACCTTGTCGTTCAGCTCGACGCCCATGAACTTCGAGCGTTTCCACTCGCCCTTTTTGAGGGACGCCGTCGCCTGGGGAATATTGCGCGCGAGCGAGAGCATCATCGCCATCGTGTGCTCCGTGGCCGCGAGGGTGTTTCCTTCGGGGGCGTTCGCAACGATGATGCCTCTCCTCGTCGCCGCATCCGTATCGATATTGTCGACCCCGGCGCCGGCACGGCCGATGAACTTGAGTTTTGCTCCCGCGTCGATGACCTGCGCCGTCACTTCTGTTCCCGAGCGCACCAGCAGACCATCGTAGTCTCCGATAATAGCAACAAGCTGATCCTCGGTCAGCCCGGTGTTGACATCCACATCGCAGAATTCTTTCAGGATGTCGATCCCTTCCTCTGCCAGCGGGTCGCTGACCAGCACTCTATATTTCACGGTTCAACCCATACTAATTCAACATCATATGTATTGATGCTTTTTCCTCCGAAATCTTTTATGTAATGGTGAGAAGTATATGTGTGGTGCGAGCATGAAGGAAATGCCCAACGTTCTGTGGCTCGAAGAAATAAAAAAGGAAGATATCATTTCTGTAGGTGGAAAGGGGGCCTCATTGGGCGAGATGACGGCCATCGGCCTGCCTGTGCCGAAGGCGTTTGTGGTGACCGCCCAGGCGTTCCGAAGGTTTCTTATCGAGACCGGGATCGAAGAAGAACTCTTCCGCAAACTGGAGCGTCTGGACGTAGACGACAACGGAGCGCTCGAATCGGTCTCCCGGGAGGTGCAGGATATCGTCCTCGGCGTCGAGATGGCCGACCAGATCCGGCAGGATATCGTCGAAGCATACGATCGGATGGGGGCGAACGGAACGGTCGTCGCCGTCCGTTCGAGCGCTACCGCCGAAGATCTGCCTGATGCCAGTTTTGCCGGCCAGCAGGAGACGTTCCTCAATATCCTCGGGGAGACCGACCTCCTCGACGCTGTCCAGCGGTGCTGGGCCTCGCTGTACGGCGCGCGCGCCATCTACTACCGGGCGAAACAGGGATTCGACGACCGGAGCGTGAACATCGCCGTCGTCGTCCAGGAACTCATCGGCTCGGAGAAGTCCGGCGTCATGTTCACCTCCCATCCCGTCACCGGCGAACCCCTGACGATCGTCGAGGGTTCCTGGGGTCTCGGGGAAGCCGTCGTCTCGGGGAGCGTCTCTCCCGACAACTACGTCTTTGACCTGCGCTCCGAGCGGGTCGTCGACCGCCTGATCGCCGAGAAGGAGATCATGATCGTGCCGGAGGGCAGGCACGGGACGAAGACCGTCAAACTCTCCGCGAAACAGCGCACTGCCCCGGTCCTCTCCGACGCGGAGGTGGCGCGCCTCGCAACGCTCGGTAAGATTGCCGAAGACCACTACGGCGTCCCGCAGGACGTCGAGTGGGCGATCGTCGGCGACGAATTCTTCATCCTCCAGTCCCGGCCGATAACGACGATAAAGCGCCCCGAGATCCCGCATGGCGGGGCCGCAGGGCAGCAGAAAGGCCCCCTCGGCGTGGTGCTGGTCGAAGGCCAGGGCGCATCCCCCGGCGTCGTGAGCGGCCGTGTCGTCATCGTGCGCGACGTCAAGGACACGAGCGGCGTCAAGGACGGCGACATCCTGGTCACCAAGATGACCAACCCCGACATGGTGCCGGCGATGCGCCGGGTCAGCGCCATCGTCACCGACGAAGGCGGCATGACCTGCCACGCGGCCATCGTGAGCCGCGAGCTCGGGACTCCCGCGGTCGTCGGAACCAAGAAGGCGACCAAGTTGCTCAAGGACGGCCAGATCGTCACCGTCGACGGCGAGAAGGGCATCATCTACGAGGGAGCCGTCGCAGCCCCGGCAGCAGCGGCCCCGGCAGCCGCACCGGCGGCGGCAGCGGCCGCCCCGGTCATCACCGGCACCCTCGTCAAGGTGAACGTTTCCCTCCCTGAGGCCGCACAGCGTGCCGCCGCCACCGGCGCGGACGGCGTCGGCCTCCTGCGGATCGAGCACCTCATCCTCGGCCTGAACAAGACCCCCGGCTGGTACATCGCGAACAACGCAGAGGAAGATTTCATCGCCGAACTCTACGGCGGCATCAAGACGGTGCTCGACGCCTTCCCGGGTAAGCCCGTCTGGGTCAGGACGCTCGACGCCCCGACCGACGAGTTCCGCAACATGGTGGGCGGAGAGACCGAACCGATCGAGCACAACCCGATGCTCGGCTGGCGCGGCATCCGCCGTGATCTCCAGACCCCCGACCAGTTCCGCCTGCAGATAGAGGCGTTCAAGCGGCTCTGGGCGGCGGGCTACGACAACCTCGGCGTGATGTTCCCGATGGTCAACCACCCGAACGAGTTCGTCAGAGCCCGGGCGCTGATGAAGGAGTGGGGCGTCGACGTGGAGAACGCGACCCTCGGCGTCATGATCGAGGTTCCGAGCAGCGCCATCCTGGTCGAGGACTTCATCCGGGCCGGGATCCGGTTCGCCTCGTTCGGGACGAACGACCTCATCCAGTACACGCTCGCAATCGACCGGAACAACGAGCACGTCGCCGATATGTACCAGCCCAAGCACCCCGCCGTGCTCCGGCTGATCGACTACGCGATCAGCGTCTGCCGGGAGAACGGCGTCGAGTGCTCCATCTGCGGCCAGGCCGGCTCCGACCCCGAGATGGTCACATGGCTCGTCGAGCACGGCATCTCCAGCGTCTCGGCGAACATCGATGCGGTCCCCCGCATCCGCGAGGCCGTAGCGCGGAAAGAGCAGCAGATTCTCCTTGATGCGGCGAGAAGAAATGCGTGAAGTGGGTTGCCCTGAGGAAGACCTTTTCTCCTTCCTCTCGTCGAAACGGCGGGAGGATCTCGGCTACCGGAATATCTTAAGTTCGATGTGCACCCCGCCCCACCCGGTCGCGGCGCGGGCGCACGCCATGTTCCTCGAGACCAACCTCGGCGACCCCGGGCTCTTCCCGGGGACGGCCGCGCTCGAGGATCTCCTCGTCCGGAGGCTCGGTACCCTGATGCACCATGCGGACGCCGGAGGGTACGCGACCTCCGGGGGAACCGAGTCGAACATCCAGGCGCTCCGGATAGCAAAGAAGCAAAAGCCGGTGAAGTCCCCGAACATCGTCATTCCGGCGTCGAGCCACTTTTCGTTCATGAAGGCCTGCGACATGCTGGGGCTTGAGATGCGGACGGTGCCGCTTGACGCCGGGTTCCGGATGGACGCAGAGGCGGTCGACGGCTTCATAGACCGGAATACGATCGCGATCGTCGGTGTCGTCGGGACGACGGAGTACGGCATGGTCGACCCCATCGCCCGGCTCTCGGAGATCGCCCTCGACCGTGACGTCTTCCTCCACGTCGACGCCGCGTTCGGCGGGATGGTCGTCCCGTTCATCGACCGCCCCGTCCCGTTCGACTTCAGCCTCCCCGGCGTCTCCTCCATCTCCGTCGACCCCCACAAGATGGGGATGAGCACCATCCCGGCGGGCTGTCTCCTCACGCGGAACCCGGAATGGTTCGCGTGCCTCAACGTCGATACCCCTTACCTGACGGTGAAGCGGGAGTGCACCCTCGCCGGAACCCGGCCGGGAGCGTCGGTGGCCGCGGCAGTCGCCGTCCTCGAGTACCTGGGGATGGACGGCATGCGGGCGGTGGTCGCCGGGTGCATGGAGAACACCCGAAGGCTGATCGAGGGGATGGAGACGCTCGGCTACCAAAGAGCCGTGACCCCGGACGTCAACGTGGCGACGTTCTCCTGCGACCGTGTGCCTGCCGGCTGGCGGGTCTCGACGACCCGGAACAGCCATATGCGGATCGTCTGCATGCCGCACGTCACCCGCGACGTCGTCGAGCAGTTCCTTGTAGATATGGGTGATATAGATGCTTGAACGCCTGATTCATTCGCTGGAAACCTCCCCCGTCATGAAGCGGGGAGAGTACAACTACTTCATCAACCCGATCACCGACGGGGTGCCGCTCCTCGAGCCCGCGCTCCTCCGCGAGATCGGGTGCGCCATGGTGCGGAACCTCGACCTCAAAGACATCGACAAGATCGTCGTCTGCGAGGCGATGGGCATCCACATCGGCGTAGCCTTCTCGATGATGACCGACATCCCTCTCGTGGTCGTCCGGAAACGCCCCTACGGCCTCCCCGGCGAGGTCGCGGTGCACCAGGCAACCGGCTACTCGAAAGGCGAGCTCTACTTGAACGGCGTCGCTCCGGGCGACCGGGTCGTGATCATCGACGACGTCTGCAGCACCGGCGGGACGCTCCGCGCCCTCATCAGCGCGATCGAACAGACGGGTGCCGAGATCGCCGACATCTGTGTCGTCATCTCCCGCGGCGACGAGGATATCGGCCGGCCGCTCAAGACCCTGGTGAAGATCGAGGTCTCCGAGACGCAGGTGCGTGTCGTTGATACCTGTCTCTGATCTCATAGGAAGACTCCGCGAGCGCGGGGTGCGGTCGGTCGCCCTCCAGTTCCCCGCCGGGCTCGCCCGGCAGGCGCCGGGGACGGCCGCCGCCCTCCGCGACGCGGGGTTCGAGGTGATCGTCAGCGGCGACCCCTGCTACGGGGCATGCGACCTCGCGCTCGACGCACTCCGATATGCGGAGGTCCTGGTGCACTTCGGCCACGCTCCGGTCGAGGAGCGGCCGAACGTGCTCTACGAACCCGTCCGGTTCGACTTCGACGTAACCGTGCTTGAAAAGGCCCTTCCTCTTCTCACCGGCCGCCGCATCGGTCTCGTCACCACCGTCCAGCACGTCCACCTGCTCGGCGCGATGACGGCCTATCTGGCCGACCACGGCATCGAGGCGGTCGTCGCCCCCGGCGACGGCCGGACGCCGATCCCGGGGCAGGTGCTCGGGTGCAACTTCGCCGCCGCCCGGGCGACGGGAGCGGACGAGATCCTCTTCGTCGGGACAGGGGTCTTCCACCCTATCGGGATCCGGCTCGCGACCCGGGCCCGCGTCGTCGCGCTCGACCCCTACACCGGCGAGGGAGAGGAGGTGGACGCCGACCGCCTGGTTCGCCGCCGCGCCGCGGTGATGGAGAAGGCGCGGGACGCCGCGAACTACGGGATCCTTGTCAGCACCAAGAGCGGGCAGCAGCGGATGAACCTCGCGCGAAGGCTCGCCGGCCTCTCTGACCGGGCGTTCCTGGTCGCGATGCGGGAGGTCTCGCCCGGCGAGATGCTCGACCTTGGATTCGGGGCTTACGTGAACACCGCCTGCCCCCGGCTCGCCTACGACGACCAGGTCAGGTTCCCCGTCCCGGTGCTGACGCCGCCGGAGTTCGAGATCCTCTGCGGCGCCCGGGACTGGGACGATTATGCCATCGACGAGTACCTTGCGCCATGAACCTGCGGCAACTTGAGATGCGGCTTGAGGGCCTCGCGGGGTTCGAGCGGCCGACCGCCCGGCTCGAGCAGTACCAGACCCCGGCGCCGGTGGCGGCCCGCCTCCTTCACCATGCCGCGATGCAAGGGGCGATCGAGGGAAGAGTGGTCTCTGATCTCGGGTGCGGGACGGGAATCCTCGCCTGCGGCGCGGCGCTCCTCGGCGCCTCGACCGTGACCGGAATCGAGATCGACCCGGCGGCGATCGAGGTCGCCCGGCGGAACGCGGAGACACTCGGCGTCTCCGTCGAGTTCCTGGTCGCCGACGTCCGCGATCCCGGCGTCGACTGGGACGCGCTCGCCTGCGACACCGTCGTGATGAATCCGCCGTTCGGGGCACAGAAGGCGCACGCCGACCGGCCGTTCATCGACCGGGCGCTCGAACTCGCGGGGGAGGTCTACGGCATCTTCAACGAAGGCTCGACCCCGTTCGTCGCCGCCTACACGGAAGGCCGTGCGGCGATCGAGGAGGTTATCCGGTGCGCGTTCCCGATGAAGCGGACGTTTGCGCACCACCGCAAAGACCGAGTGGATATTACCGTTGAGGTCATACACTTAAGGCGGATCTAATACCGTGACCTCCAATACCAAATCCGTCTGGGGGCTCTCCGCCGCCCACCTGGTGACCGACCTCTACTCGCCCGTCCTCCCCGCAATCCTGCCGCTCCTCATCGCGGACCAGGGCTACTCGTTCTTCCTCGCCGGGCTGATCGTCACGGTCTACAACCTTACGTCGTCGTTCGTGCAGCCGCTCGTGGGCTGGGTCTTCGACACCCGGGGATTTGCCGTCCACATCGGCACGAGCGTCGCCATAAGCGCGATCTTCATCTCCATCGTCGGGCTGCTCGACAACTACTATCTCGTGCTCGCGTCCGTAGCCGTCGCGGCGCTCGGGCACGCCTTCTTCCACCCGAGCGCGCTCGGCACCGTCAGCCGCCTGACCGGTGATGCAAAACGGGGCCGGATCACCTCCTACTTTGTCATCGGCGGCAACCTGGGCTACGCCATCGGCCCCATCTGCGCGGGCGTCGCCGTCGGCCTCATGGGCCTGCCCGGCCTCGCTGTACTTGCCGTTCCCGGCCTCGTGGTGGCTGTGGTGCTCCGGCGCATCCTGCCCGCCCCCGACCGTCGCTCTGTTCCGGCACCCGTCGCTCCCGTCACCAGGCCCTCCTACCGGGCAATCGCCCTCCTGGTCGCGGCATCCGGCCTCCGGGCCTGGGCCATATTCGGCTCGGTCGCTTTCCTCCCCACCATCCTCACCATGCGGGGGTTCGACCTCGTGACCGCGAACATCCTGGTCTCGGGCACGCTCATCGCCGGGGTCGTGGGGCAGGTCGTCGGCGGTGTGCTTTCCGACCGCTACGGCCGCAAGGAGTACACGATCATCGGGCTCGTCACCGCCATCCCGCCGTTCATCGTATTCCTCACGACCGGCGGCATTCTCTCGCTCGTCGCGCTGATGATCTTCGGGTTCATCCTGTGGTCGACCTTCGCCGTCACCGTCGCCATGGCGCACGAGATTGCTCCGGGCAATGTCGGGGTGGTCTCCGGCCTGATGCTCGGGCTCGCGGTCGGCGTGGGCGGGCTGGGGGTCTCGGTTACCGGCTGGATCGCCGATATGACGACGCTGACGCTCGGCCTCGCCACGATCCCGGTCGCGATCGTCCTCGCCGTGCCGCTCTTCCTCCTCGTCCCTTACCCCTGGAAGTCCCTCCTGCGGGGTCGGCTCCCCGCCCGGGGATGACCCGCCCCATCCCTTAAGTACCGGGAGTGCGGATTCATCCCCGATGGTCACCCGGTTCCAGCGCTACCGGCAGATCGCCGATGTGCTGGTCAAATACGGTTTCGGGATCCTCGTCGACGGGGTCGTTCCCGGAGGGGAACGGCTGCGAGGGATCGGGAGAGCCCAGAAAGACGGCCGGTCGGTGTACGAGCGGATCCGGCTCGCCATCGAGGAACTGGGGCCCACCTACGTCAAGTTCGGCCAGATCATGAGCACCCGCCGGGAACTCCTCCCCCCGGAGCTGGTCGAGGAACTGCAGAGGCTGCAGGACCGGGTCGCCCCGCTCCCCTACGACGAGATCCGGCCGGTGATCGCGCGGCATTGCAAGAATCTCGAGGAATGCTTCGACATCATCGAGGCGGAGCCGGTCGCGTCGGCCTCGCTCTCGCAGGTGCACCGCGCCGTGACGAGGGACGGCCGGGTTCTCGCCCTCAAGGTGCAGCGCCCGGGGATCGTCGAGTTGATCGAGACCGATCTTACGATCCTGCGCTCGCTTGCCAAGCGGGCGAACTCGCTCTTCCCCGACCTCCGGGTCTACGACCCGGAGGGGATGGTGGACGAGTTCGCGACCCAGATCCGGCGCGAACTCGATTTCACCCAGGACGGGATGAACGCGGAGCGCCTCAAGCGGAACCTCGCGGAGATGCCGTGCGTGAAGATCCCCCGCATCCACTGGGATCTCTCCGGCCCTTCCCTGCTTGCGATGGACTACGTGGAAGGTGTCCGCATCGACGACGTCGAGGCGCTCCGGTCGCTCGGCCTCTTCCCCGAGGAGGTCGCCGCGACAGGGTTTGAGGCCTACATCAAGCAGATCTTCGTCGACGGGTTCTTTCACGGCGACCCGCACCCGGGCAACCTTCTCGTGACCTGCGAAGGGGAGATCGTCTTTCTCGACTACGGCCTCGTCGGCGTCCTCCGCCCGGAGCGGCGGCGGGTCTTCGTGGATCTCCTCCTCGCCATGAGCCTGACGGACGTTGCCGGGGTGATCTCGGCGCTCAAGAAACTCGACGTCCGGATCGACCCGGCGGTGCTCGATGCGGTGAAAGACGATCTCTACGTGGTTCTGCTCGACTACCGGGAGACGAAGATCGAGCAGGTGAACTTCGGGACGGCGATCCGGGGCCTGACCGAGACCCTCCGGAGGTACCGTATCCGGGTGCCGCCGACCCTGATGATCATGATGAAGGTGATCGTCATGGTGATGGATATCGGCACCCGGCTCGATCCCTCCTTCAACTTCGATCAGAGGATCCGGCCGTACCTCCTCGAGATCGCTACGGCGCAACGGCTCTCCCCCGATAACGTGACGGGTGCGGTGCAGTCGGTCATCGGTGCGGCCGAAAGCCTCCTCGCCATCCCCGGGAACGTGAACGAGACCTTAAAGACCCTCTCCGAAGGGACGGTCAAGATCGAGCTCGAAGACCACGATCTCACCGAGATCGTCAACGTCATCGATCGGACGAGCGACAAGATCATCGTCGCGGTGGTCGTCGGCGCTATCGTCGCGGGCTCGTCGCTGGTCTTGAGGATGGACCAGGTTCCGATCCCCGAGTACCTCACGCTCCTCGCCACGCTGGGCTATGCCGCCGCGGTCGTCGTCGGGTTCTATGCGGTCTACAGCGCTCTCAGGCACGGAAGGACGTTTAAGAGATGAGCGACCTCCCCGATGGGGCCGGATCTTGAGCACCAAAGGTGCGAAGGGGAATGAGTCCGCCCACATCAGGCCTCACGCACGCTTCCCCCGTCGAACAGCGTACAGATAACCCCGAACGGGCTTCACAACGCCAAAAAAAAGTTATTCGCCCTTCTTGAAGAACAGCCGGCAGTGGCAGGTTCCCTGCTCCTCGATCTCTTTCTCGTGGTAGATGCAGGGGCAGACGATGATCCGGTCTTTCTCGGGGTCGCCGCTCCGGAGCCTGCAGGGGCAGTATGCCTCCCCGAACCGCTCCTTGTTCCGGGCGAGCCCGCGGAGGACGGCCTCGAGCTGCTTCTCGTCGACGTTTAAGATGAATCCTTTATCCTTCGCGTATGCCTTTGCCCTGGTCCGCGCCTCTTCGATTCCTTCTTCACTCATAGTAAAACTCCATTTGTCTAACTTATCGGCGCCTGTACTCTTCGATATAGGCTATCACCGAGTTAAAGATTTTGACTCCGTCATCCGATCCGGCACAGGCTCGCTCGCCCGCCCGGGATGCGGCATCATCGCGAGCACGTTCCGGGTCGCGGAGAGGACGCCGGCGATCTTCTCCGCCGACCCGTTCGGGTTGCTCTCGGGGTTCACGTTGTCGTGCTCGTCACAGAACCGGAACGCAACCCGCCCTTCGCGGTTCGGCCGCGCGAGCACCTCGTCGGGGGCGACGTATCGCCCCTCCGCATGGCCGATCGGGGGGCGGATGACCTCCCCTTCCCGTTCGACCCCGCAGACGTCCGCGAGGACGTGGTAGGCGTCCCGGCTGCAGTTGCTGCCGCCGAACTGCACCACTCCAAACCGCATGCCTCACTCGACCTCAATCGTGTAGTCGTGGATGATCGGGTTCGCGAGGAGCAGCTCGCACATCCGTGCCGCCTCCTCCCGTGCCGCCGCAGCATCCGGTGCATCGAGCGTGATCCGAAACAGCCGCGCCGTAGTCAGGTCATCGGTCGGGAACATCAGGTTCGCGAGGGCGTGCCGGGTGGCACGCGCCTCGGGGTCGAGCATCCCCTCTTTGAGTCCGATGGTGATGACTACGGTATATTTCATGCAGGCTCGCCCCAGGGCGGGGAGAGGATCCGTTTCGCGACGCCGGCGTAGGTCTCCATGACGTCCCCCTTGTTGAAGCGGTAGACGTCCTTGTCGAGAGACGTCCCGGTCTCCTTGTCCCAGAGCCGCATCGAGTCCATGCTGATCTCGTCGCCGAGGACGATCTCGCCGTTGTACTTACCGAACTCCATCTTGAAATCGACCAGGGTGATGCCGCGCAGGTTGAGGTAATCCGAGAGGAGTTCGTTTATTGCAAGCGCCATTGCCTTGATCTGGTCGAGTTCCTCGGGTGTGGCGAGACCGAGAGCGTAGATCAGGTCGTCGTTTAACATCGGGTCGTGGTGTGCGTCGCTCTTGTAGTCGATGACGATCAACGGTGGGTCGAGCGGTTCTCCTTCCCGGAACGGGTAGTTGCGCACGATCGAGCCGGCCGCGACGTTTCTCACGATCACCTCGAGCGGGATCATCTCAAGGTTCCGCACGGCGATGACGCCGGACTCGATGCTCTCGAGGTAATGTGTCCTGATACCGTGCTCTTCCAGGTACCTGAAGATGAAGGTCGAGACCTCTGCGTTGTATCTCCCTTTGCCGCTCAGGGTATCCTTCTTCTCACCGTCGAACGCCGTGATGTCGTCCCGGAACCTCATGATGTATACGTCCGGGTCGTCGGTGCGGTAGACGGATTTAGCCTTCCCCGTGTAGAGGAGGTCAGCCTGTTTCATGGTCGGATCTCCTGGTATCTGTTGTCCGGGATTTGTCATGAGGTTATGCACCCGCGCCCCGGCCGGGTGCGGCAATCCTCTCCGCGAGCCGCCGGATGAGGGGCTCGAGCAGGGGGGAGTACCAGCCTTTTTCGATGTACTGCGGGTAGATGCAGAGCCGTTCGCGGAGTTCGGCGTCCCCGGCGATCCGCCGGAGTTCGTCGATCTGCGGCCAGGGGTGCTCCGGGTTGACGTAATCGATGGTGAGCGGGGAGACCCCGCCGAGGTCGTCCACGCCGCACCCGATGAGACGGGATGCGTCCGCAAGGTTCGGGGGTATCTGCACCGCGACGTCCGGAGGCAGGATCTCGCGTGCGAGGTGGATCGCCGCACCGATCTCGTCGGGGCCGGGAACCGCCGCACCCTCCATCGCGGTCCCGGGTTTCGGGCAGAAGTTCTGGACGATAACCTCCTGGATATGGCCGTACCGCCGGTGGAGGTCGGCGATGACCCGGAGCGACTCCTCGCGGTCGTCCTCTGTCTCGCCGATCCCGAGCAGGATGCCGGTCGTGAACGGGATCGAGAGCCTCCCGGCGTTCTCGATCATCTCTATCCTGACCGCCGGGTCTTTTCCCGGGGAGTTCCTGTGCGCCGGAACGTCCGCGGTCGTCTCGAGCATCAGACCCATGCTCGCGTTCACCCTGCGGAGCCGGTCGAGTTCGGCGTAGGTGAGGATGCCGGCGTTGGTGTGCGGCAAAAGACCGCGCTCGATGGCCGCGAGGGAGAGGTCGTAGACGTAGTCGAGGATATCCGCGTAGCCGAGTTTCACCAGTTCTGCGGCAAAGCCCGGCACCGCGCCGGGCCGCTCCCCGAAGGTGAAGAGCGCTTCCGTGCACCCGAGCGCCGCGCTCGCGTCCAGTGTCCGGATGGCCTCGTCGGGCAGCATGACGCACCCTTCCTCGACCGGGGTGCGGAAACAGCAGTAGCCGCAGTGGTTCTGGCAGACCGTCGTTAAGGGGAGAAACGCGTTCTTTGAGAAGGTGATCACGCGCCGGTGCATGGCTATATGTCGGCATTCCCGCACATGAACCTTAGGGCAGAGAGCAACGAGGTCTCGGGCGAAGTGCGAGAACCGAAGCGTGAGCACCCGAAGGGTGGGAATCGGAGTTTTCGATTTAGCGCGGTCAGGCCTATCCCCGCTGCAGGGGAAACGATGCCTTTTTGATACTGCCCCGACAACCGTTTCTCAATGTACTTCCACGCGCTCATCCCCTTTAAGCCGGTGAACCCCAAGACGCGCCTCTCCTGCATCCTCAACCAGGAAGAGCGGGAAGCGTTTGCGCGGGAGATGCTTGAAGACGTGATCGCCGCCGTGCAGAAGTCCGGGTGCAGTGCCACCCTCCTCTGCACCCACTCCTTCAAACACGAAAACGCCCTCGTCGCCGTCCGGGCGGAGTCGTTGAACGACGCCATCAACTGGGCGCTCAAGCAGTTCCACTGCCCGGCGCTCATCATCATGGGCGATATCCCCCTGGTGACGGCCGGAGACATCCAGCGGCTGATCCGGACCGAGAAGGACATGTCCATCGTGCCGGGGCGGGGCGGCGGGACGAATATCATATTCTTGAAAAAGCCGCGGTGTTTCCGCGCCGACTACTACGGTGCGAGTTTCCTCGACCATATGCGGATTGCAGAGGAGTGCGGCTTCTCCGTCGAGGTGATCGACTCATTCAGGATGTCGACCGATATCGACGAGAAGGAGGACCTGGTCGAGATCCTCATCCACGGAAAAGGGAGAAAGAGCAGAGAGTACCTGGAGAACTCAGGATTCTCTATCGTCCTTGACGAGAAGGGACGGGTCGGCGTGCAGCGCGACCCCCATAAAGAGGCACTCTGAAGCATCGATCGTGGCGACCCCGGCGTAATCGCCGACGGGAAGCCCGATCCCCCGCACCACCGCCGCGGGGACGCACTCGCCCGCCTCTCCCATAACGAGTTCGGCGGCGGACGCGATGCAGTCCGCGACCGCTCTCTTCGTGACCTCGAGTTCGCGGCCGAAGAGATCTTTTTTCCCGCGCTCATCGACCACCGAGGGGATACCCGAACACCCGATCGCGACCCCGGAGCACCCGAGGCGCATCGCGTGCGTCCGGGAATCGACGACGATCACCCCGACGTCCGCACCCGACCGCCCGGCGATCGCGGCACGGATACGCGCTGAGGATGCGTCCGGGTCGAGGGGGAGGAGGACGAGCGATCCCTCCGGGGCGTTCGATGCATCGATCCCGGCGTTCGGCAGAAGCGTCCCGTTCTTCATGCAGAGCAGGAACCCGGGGATGCCGCCGACGATCCGGTCGCTCTCCCGGAGCACCACCTCGGCGTGCCGGGGATCCATATGGTAATCTTCGGCGAGCCGGAGGGCTTTTGCCGACGGCTCGACATCGGCGAGCCTCACGACCCGCCCTTCGGCGGTGGCGAGCGCGGACTCCGCCACGACCACGACGTCGCCCGTCTCGAACTTCCGGGCGGCCGACTGTTCGACGGACGAGAGAAGGTGCGCCGCGACGTCGTCGCCGGGGCGGAGCAGGGGGGTCGCAAGACCGTATACCGAGAATGAAGGTGTCGTCATGTCTGCCTCATCATTGCATGGACCCGCAGGAGGTCCGCGGTCTCGGCGACGTCGTGACTTCGCACGACGGCCGCTCCCGCGTCGACGAGCATCGTCGTGAGCGCGAGGGTGCCCGCGAGCCGGTCTTCGGGCTGGCGGCCGAGCAGGTCGCCGATGAACGTCTTCCTCGAGACCGCCGCAAGCACCGGGCGGCCGAACTCCAGGAACGAGTGAAAGTTCCGGCAGAGTTCCCAGTCGTCCTCGCTCGTCCGGCCGGGAACCCACCGCCCGACGGCGGGATCGAGGACGTACTCCTCGATCCCGAGGCACGCGCACCGGCCGACGACCGCTTCGAGGGCTTCCCGCGTGGCGGCAACTCCGGCGGCGTCGCCGGGCTCCCGGCAACTCGCCATCGCGAAGACCGGGAGCCCGGAGTCGGCGACCGCCCGGGCGTAGCGCTCTTCGGTAAGCCCGGAGATGTCGTTCACCGCGTGGACGTCGTGGCGGAGGCAGACATCGAGCACCTCCGGGTGCCGGGTATCCACCGAGAGGGTGATTCCGGTTCCGTCGAGCTCCGAGAGGGCGGCGTCCACCCGCGCCGCCTCCTCGGCGACGGTGATGGGAGAAGAGCCCGGGGCCGTGCTCCGCGCCCCGAGATCGATCATATCGGCGCCCGCCGCCGTCATGGCGAGGGCGCGGTCGTATACCTCTCCGGCCGGGATATAGGAGCCCCGGTAGAACGACTCGGGGCTGCAGTTGATGACGCCCATCAGGCGAACGGGGGCGTCGGCACCGATCCGGAGACGGTTTACCATACAGTGGTGTTGTCGCATGTCCTCAACTTGGCCGCCCTGAACGTGTTCTCCATCAGCGTCGCGATGGTCATGGGGCCGACGCCTCCGGGGACCGGGGTTATCGCTCCCACCCGATCTTTCACCGCCTCGAAGTCGACATCACCGCAGAGTTTGCCCTGCTCGTCCTGGTTGATCCCGACATCGATGACCGTCGCGCCTTCCTTCACCATCTCCGGCCCGACAAACTTCGCCTTCCCAATCGCGCTGACCAGGATATCGGCGTTTCGCATCTCTTCTGCGAGATTCTCGGTCTTCGAGTGGCATATGGTGACGGTCGCGTCGGCGTTCAGGAGCAGGGCGGCCATGGGCCGGCCGACGTCGATACTCCGGCCGACGACGACCGCCCGCTTCCCGCGAATCGGGATATCGTAGTCGTTCAAGATCGTCATGATCCCCTGCGGGGTGCAGGGGGCAAAGACCGGGCTTCCGGAAAACAGCCTGCCGAGGTTGCAGGGGTGGAACCCGTCCACATCCTTATCGGGCGCGACCGCCTCGATGACGCGGGCGGTATCGACCCCGGCCGGGAGCGGGAGCTGAATCAGGACGCCGTTGATGTCGGGGTCGTTGTTGAGGCGCGTGACCGCCTCGAGCACCTGCCCGGTCGTGGCGTCAGCCGGGAGTTCGATCCCGACCGACCCGATCCCGACGCGCTCGCACGCCCGGTGCTTCATGCGGACATACATCTGCGACGCGGGGTCTTCGCCCACGATGACGGTCGCGAGGCGCGGGTAGAGCCCGGACTCGTCTATGCTCTCTTTGAGGATCTCGAGCCTCTTCTCCGAGACCGCTTTGCCGTCGAGTATCATGCTACTTCAGGGTAGAGGGGATACTTGCTCGCGAGGGCTATAACCTCTTCCCTCACTTCGGTGATCGCTTTCTTCGAGGTCTTGTCCTTCGCGATATCCTTCACGACCCGGGCGATCCAGTGGGCGATCTGCTTCATCTCCTCCTCTTTCATGCCGCGCGAGGTGACGGCGGGCGTGCCGATGCGTAGACCGCTCGTCACGAAGGGACTGAGCTGTTCGCGGGGGATGGTGTTCTTGTTCACGGTGATCCCGGCTTCGCCGAGTGCGACCTCGGCCGCAAGACCCGTGAGGTGCTCGCCGTTCGTGGAGACCCCGGTCAGGTCGAGCAGGATGAGGTGATTGTCGGTGCCGCCGGAGACGAGATCGAGCCCTTCGCTCGCGAGGACATCGGCCATCGTCTTTGCGTTCTTGACGACCTGTCCGCAGTAGTCCTTATACGCGGGGGTCAGGGCTTCCTTGAAGCAGACCGCCTTTGCCGCGATGGTGTGCATCAGCGGGCCGCCCTGCATTCCCGGGAAGATGGATTTGTCGATCGCGGCTGCGTCCTCGTTGCTGCACATGATGGCGCCGCCGCGAGGACCGCGCAGGGTCTTGTGCGTCGTCGTCGTCACGATGTCGACGACCCCGACGGGGGAGTTGTGGTATCCGGTCGCGCAGAGCCCGGCGATGTGGGCGATATCGGCCATGCACCTCGCGCCGACGGTATCGGCGACCTCCTGGAAGGCCTTGAAATCGATCTCGCGCGGGTAGGCGCTCGCGCCGCAGACGATCATCTGGGGCTTCACCGTCCGTGCCAGGTCCTCGATCGCCGCGTAGTCGAGCGTTTCGGACTCGTGATCGACACCGTAGTGGAAGATGGAGTACCAGCGCCCGGTGATGTTGACCGGCGATCCGTGGGAGAGGTGGCCGCCCTGGGTGAGGCTCTGGCTCATGATCCTGTCCTTGTAGCCGAGGTAGGCGAAGTAGACCGCCTGGTTTGCCTGGCTCCCCGAATGGGGCTGGACGTTCGCGTGCTCGGCGCCGAAGAGTTCGCAGAGCCGGTCGCGCGCCAGGTTCTCCACGACGTCATGGAACTCGCAGCCGCCGTAATAGCGCTTGCCGGGGTATCCCTCGGCATATTTATTGGTCATGATGGAACCCATCGCCTCGAGAACCGCCTTACTGACGACGTTCTCGGAGGCGATCAATTCCAGCCCATTGATCTGACGCAGGCGTTCTTCCTCGATGACGCCCGCGACTTCTGGATCGAAGTTTGCCAGACTAGACATGCAGAAAAAGGGTTGCTCTGTTGAGGTAATATGCTTTGTTTTATATGGGGCTGATTAAGGCTGCCCGGGAGGCGTTCTCTGTACCGGCCTATCGAGGCACGGGCATGAACCCGGGCGGGAGGGTACCCGGGAGCCAGCCACAACGGCTGGCGGGATTTTCCCGACTGCGTCCCGGATTTAATGTAATACTTCTTCATTCGGGGAATCTATAGTAATATTATTACGTAATTATTATCAAGGATTAGTTTGAGGGAGATAATGGCGCAGAAGGATGCGAAGATACGATTTCTTGAGCGTGAACTCGCGGAGCGCGAGAAGGAGATGGAGACAATGAGAGAGCGAGAGCAGCCGCCGGTATCGGAGGCGGGAGACGAGCGCCTGCGCGACCTTGAGCGGAAGGTGCGGGAGTTCGAGGACGTGATGAAAGGCCTGGCGGAAGATCGCGGGCAGTCCCGGGCGCCGGAGGCGGGTGACGAGCGCCTGCGCGACCTTGAGCGGAAGGTGCGGGAACTCGAGGCCGTGATGAAAGGCCTGACGGAAGAGATCCTGGACGTCAAGTCCGTGGCGATGCAACTATCCCGCGACGTGGCTGAGCGCAGGAAGGCGGCGGTGGTGCCGGCGGAGACGAAGCGGCCCGAAGTTACGCTCCAGGCGGAACCGCGCGCCGCGGCGGAACCTCGTTCCGCGGCAGAACCCAGATCCGTGCGTGCCGTGGAGCGGAAGACTCCCGCGCGCCCCGTGGAGAAACGACCACCCGCGCCCGTTCCGGAGGATGACCGGGATCTCGAGCTCATCATGCAGAACGACGGGACCCTGAGACCGGAGCCAAGGAGATCCTCGGAGTACATCGTTGCCAGCACCGGATCCGGGATCGCCGCGGCGAAGGGACGGGGGAAGGGCAGCAAGCCCGCCGAACGCAAGCTCTTCGTCGAGCAGAAGAAACGCCCGGTCGATGATGTCATCCAGGCCGAAGAGGACGACACCGTCGACCTCGATCGCTAGGTAAAGGGAGCCCCGTCCTTGTACATCACGCAGCTTGAGATCGACAACTTCAAGTCTTTCGCCAGAAAGACGAAAATTCCTTTTTTCGAAGGATTTACCGTCGTCTCAGGCCCGAACGGCTCCGGAAAGAGCAACATCATCGACAGTGTCCTCTTCGTCCTGGCCCTCTCGGGTGCGCGGGGGCTGCGGGCCGAGAAACTGACCGATCTCATCAACGTCAACTCCGGGAAGAACACCGCCGAGGTGACGGCCACGTTCTCGGACGGCACGACGGTTCGCCGCCGGATCAAGCGGACGCCGACGGGATACTACAGTTACAACTATCTCAACAACCGTCTCTGCAAGCAGGCCGACGTCATCGAGTTTCTCGCGAAGATCGGGATCAAGCCGGAAGGCTACAACGTCGTGATGCAGGGTGATATCACCCGCATCATGGAGATGACCGACGGCGAGCGGCGGAAGATCATCGACGAGATAGCGGGTGTCGCCGAGTTCGATCACAAGCGCGGACAGGCGTTCTCGGAGCTCGAGGTGGTGCGGGAGCGGCTCGAGCGCGAGGAACTTCTCTTGAACGAGCTCGTGGCACGGCTGGACGCGCTCCAGCATGAGCGCGAGCAGGCGATGGAATACCGGCGGTGGCAGGAGGGGCTCGAGCACCTCGGACAGTGTCGGGGGGCGGCACTCGTCCGGCAGAAAGAGCAGGAGATCGGTACCCTTCACGGTCTCATGCACGACCAGCAGGCGGCGATCGCACGCACCGAAGGCGAGGTCGAAGCCGTCCGGGGAGAGATCGAGGAGGCGCACGGACGCCAGCAGGCCGTCGAGGAGGAGATAAACCACAAGAGCGGTCCCGAGTATCTCGAACTCGTCGGACGGCTCGAAGAGGCGCGAAGCGCGATCAAACTCGGCGAGAAGACCATCGAACGGCTGAAGGTCAACCGCGACGAGAATGCCGAGGCCGTCCAGCGGGTCTACCTTGATGGCAAACGCGCCGAGGCGAAAGTCGAGGAATGTGTTGCGCAGATCCGCAACCTCTCGATCGACCGGGCGAACCTCGCCATGGAACTCGCGACGCAGCGCGACGAGATGAAGGAGGTCGAGGATCGCATCGCGAGCGGGAGCAAGGAGGTCGAAGGGGTAAAAGACCAGCTCTTCGCAACGATGCAGGATCTCGAGAGCAAGAAGGAGCTCCGGTCGAAGATCCTCCGCGAGCAGGACATCTTCATCGAGAAGAGCCGGATGCGCACGTCGGAGCGGGAACGCCTGGACGCGCGTATCGCCCAGATCGAGGAGGAGCTCACGAACAAGCAGGAGCAGGTCGCTGAGTACTCATCCTGCATGGCCGACTGCGAGGCACAGAAACGCCAGATCGAGCGGGATCTCTCCGAGGCGGAGAGCACGCTTTTTGGGCGGCGCTCGGCGCTCGACCGGCTGAAGAAGGAGATCCGGGAGAACGAGCAGAACCTGATGCGCTTTGAAGCGCAGCAGCAGGCACACGGTGATGCCGGCGGGAAGGCGATGGATGTCGTGCTCGGCATGGACGGCGTCCACGGCACCGTCGCGCAGCTCGGGCGTGCTCCTCCGGAGTACGCGACCGCGCTCGACGTGGCGGCGATGGGCCGGCTCAGGTGGGTCATCGTCGATACCGACTCGGTGGCGTCCGATGCGATCCGCTACTTAAAAGAGAACCGGCTCGGGCGGGTCACGTTCCTGCCGCTCAACAAACTCAGGCCCCCGATCCTCTCGCCGCTCGAGGCCGATCCCGGGATCGTCGGCTACGCGGTCGATCTCCTGGAGTTCGATCCGGCGTTCGACCGCGCGTTCCGTGTCGTCTTCGGCGCGACGGTGGTGGTGGATACCCTCGACCGTGCGCGGCGGATGATGGGCCGGTACAAGATGGTCACCATCGAGGGTGATGTCGTCGAGAGGAGCGGCGCCATGACCGGCGGTTCCCAGGGAAAGAAGGTCCGCGGGTTCGGGGTGGCGGTCGACGACGAGATCGCGCGGGTGCGTGCGAAGCTTGCCGAACTCGAGGCGGAAGCGGGCGAGATTGAGGCGTCCATCGGTCGATTTGCCGTGGCCGCGGAGTCGAAACGGGCGGAGCGGAGTTCGATCGAAGAGCAGGTTGCACGCTACCGCATGCTGGTGGACGAGTACCAGAAGCGTATCGAGGTGCTCTCCGGCGAGAAGCGGACGCTCGAAGAGAGTCTGCGCGAGATGCTCGATTCCGCGAAGACCGGCGGCGAGGAGCTTGCGCGGCTTGAGGGGGATCTCGAGCGGATAACCGGCGAGATCGCGCAGGTGTCGGCGGAGATCGACGACCTGAAGAAGAAACTCAACGACACCGAGGTTCCGGTGCTCACCGAGCGGTACGAGAGCATCCGCAAGACTGTCGAGGATATCGAGCGGCGGCTCCGGAACAAGGACGCCGACATCACCGACGCGAAGCGCGAGCGCCAGCACTTCGCGAACCGCATCGAGGAACTTGCGGCGGAACGGAGCCGCCTGGAGACGAAGAACCAGGAGATCGACGCCGAGATCACGGCAACACAGGAGCAGATCGAGGATCAGCGGCGCCTGATCGGCGAGCTCGAGGCGCGCCAGAAGGAGTTCTCCGACGAACTTACGGGCCTGCACGAGAAGCGCGACCAGGTTCTTGCGGAGATCCGGGTGCTCGACCAGCGCTCTCTGGAACTCTCGGGCGCGATGGAACGGATCCGGATGCAGATCGACGCTCTCGAGGAGCGGGAACAGTCGCTCCTGGCGGAACTTGCGGTGCTCCGGGAGCAGGCCGGCGACGTGGAGACGGATCTCGATCTCGCTGCTATCGATGCCGGGATTGCAGAAGCCGAGCGGGCGTTAAAGAAGATCGGCGCGGTGAACATGCTCGCGATCGAGGAATGCGACCGGGTTGCCGCCCGCGTCGAGGAGCGAACGGAGAAGAAAGAGGTGCTCTCGCGGGAGCGGATGATGCTTCTCGAGCGGATCGAGAAGTACGAGAAGATGAAGTACGACGCCTTCATGGTTGCTTTTACCGCGATCGATACGAATTTCCGCGAGATCTTCGCGCGCCTGACCGACGGGACCGGGAGGCTCATCCTCGACAACGAGGAGGATCCCTTCGCCGGCGGGATGACGTTTGCGGTACAGCCGCGCGACAAGAAGGTGCACCTCCTCTCCTCGCTCTCGGGGGGTGAGAAGTCGCTCACCACGCTCGCGTTCATCTTCTCCATCCAGCAGTTCATGCCCGCGCCGTTCTACGCGCTCGATGAAGTGGATATGTTCCTCGATGGGAACAACGTCGGCCGCATCGCCACCATGATGAGCGAGCTCTCGGGGAACGCGCAGTCGATCATCGTCTCGCTTCGAAAGCCGATGATCGAGCGCGCCGACCGCATCGTGGGCGTGACAATCCGCGCCGACAAGAGCACTTACGTGACCGGTGTGCAGAACAATGGATGAGGAGCCTGTCGAGATCCTGGCCGGCATGGCCGAGCGGGGAGAGGTCGATCCGTGGAACATCGATATCGTGGACGTGACCGACCGGTTCCTCGCCGAACTCGATCGGCGTAAGGAACTCGACCTGCGGATCTCGGGGAGGACGCTCTTTTATGCCGCGTGCCTGTTGCGCCTGAAGTCGGACTATCTCGACGGCTGGGGCGAAGAAGAGGACGAGGACTCGTTTGACGAGGACGAGGATGAGTCGTTTGAGGATCTCGGGTTCGACTACGAGTCGGCCGGGGAGACCGAGCCGATGGGGCGCCTGGAGCGGGAGATCCAGCGTCGTCTGGGGCGAAAGAATCTGCGGAAACGCCCGCCGGTAACGCTCTATGAACTCATCAAGCAGTTAAAGACGGCAGAGAAGGAGCAGCGCCGCAAGCAACGCAAACGGGTCTCCGTGCCGAGAGAGCCGGATCTTGACCTCAGTGCCGGGGACGTGGTGGCGGTGGCGCACGATGAGGGTTACCAGGGCGCGGTCGAGGTCGTCATGAAGGAGTTCCGGCGCGCCGCCCAAAAAGGCGATATCCTGACGCTCGGCGAGCTCTCCGGTGCCATGGGGCGGACCCGCCGCGAGGTCTACATCCCGCTCCTGTTCCTGATGCTCGAGGGAGAACTCGTGCTCTGGCAGGACGAGTTCTTCGGCGAGATCTATGTTGGCGAGCAGATCCCTGAGAACGATGCTGGAGAACGCGGCGAGGGCATGTAACATCCGGGCCAGATAAGGGCTATCGCCCTGTTCCCGCGTAGTTCCTGTCTGATCCGCGATTGACCGTACTGCGCGCATGGGATCATATCCGCGCTCCGGATCCCCGGTGCAGTCTTCTGAGGGCGAATCCAGGCAATTTTGCGGTGGGATTCCACTTTTTTGGATGGGTTTCGGGTAAATGTTTAAATATCCCTGCCATCAACATGTAATAGTCAAGTTGGGAGCAGAATCCGTGTGAAATCTGCACAAATTGTGCAGAACGTCCGGAGATCTCAACGTTTATGGGGGTCAAAGCCGTGTGCTTGGATCCGACGATGCAGGGAAATGTTTATGTGCCATTGGTGACAACAGAGTGAGGCTGTGTTGTCAGGGCGTCGGATCGTGCAGCCCCTCGGGGTGGTCTGATCCCGTGCCCCTCAACCGCTGTGAGGGCCCGACAATCGATTCGGGTCTGATGCGGGGTGACAATGGTTGGATCTCCGGAGATCCGGTGTGTCCTCGCGAGGCTGCATCCATGCGGGTGCAGCGGTCGGGGATGCGTCTGAACTCCGGCCCGAAACTCCTGGTTGGAGCAAATGTTTATATGCGATAACTCGCAAATATATGTTCCTGCACAGGTGAAGCGTCTGGGTGCCCGGAACGTGAAATTCCGCCCAGTTCCTCGATCGGGCCGGAGATTCCCTCGGAATCTCCGGGCGGATCTGGATGCAGGGTGCAAATGTTTATATGCTTGCAGCACGAACATTGATCCCTGCACGAGTAAATCGCGCGACCCGATTCGGGTCAAATTCCCTGTAACCAAAATTCGATATGAAGATCCGAGATTCGCTCTCGGATCCGATGCGGGAAACAGATGTTAAATACTCATACAACCAACATTGTTTCCCTATTGATGGAGAACCGACGCGACCGCGCCGTGACGCGGGTTGGTTCTGACGTTGGCATTGGCAATGCGGAAATTTGTTCAGTAACCGCTAATTCCTCCCAAGTTTACAGTAGTGTGCATACTTCAAATTCTGGTTGATCCTGCCAGAGGTCACTGCTATCGGGGTTCGATTAAGCCATGCGAGTCGAGAGGGTTCGGCCCTCGGCGTACTGCTCAGTAACACGTGGATAACCTGACCTGAGGAAGGGGATA